>JAUNDJ010000060.1 GCA_030526175.1 Bacillota bacterium | reverse complement strand
CTGTGATTGAAGCGTTTAAAGATCAGATTTTAATTGTGAAAACACCAAAAAAAGGTGGAACTGGGCTTAATGAGGCGTTAAATAATATGTGTATGGTTGCCCAAGCTTTAGTTGAGAAAAAAGACACAAGTAAACTAAAAAAAGAAGTTTGCTTTTAATAAAGATGAGGCTTCAAAAACCTCATCTTTTTTATAAAAAGGAGAATAATATGTACGGAATTATCGCCACATGGAGAATGGCATTAGAAGGAATAAGCGAAGCCGACGAAATGTTGAAAAAGAATGGGAATGCGAAAGACGCTATTGAAACAGCGATTCGTGCGGTAGAAGATTTTGAATACTATAAAAGTGTAGGCTATGGTGGACTTCCAAACGAAGAAATGGAAGTGGAATTGGACGCTGCTTTCATGGATGGGGATACTTTAGATATTGGTTGTGTTGGTGGTATTAAAGATTATGCCAATCCAGTATCAATTGCTCGTAAATTATCCACATATCCAGTAAATAACTTTTTAGTCGGAGCCGGTGCTGAAAAATTTGCACATCGACACGGCTTTGAAAGAAAGAACATGTTAACAGAAAGAGCACAGATTCACTATCACAATCGAGTAAAAGAGACGACAGTGCAAACGGAATTAAAACCATATTCTGGGCACGATACAGTAGGAATGGTTTGTGTAGATAAAGAAGGACATATGACTTCTGCTACAAGTACAAGCGGATTATTTATGAAACACCCTGGTCGTGTGGGAGATTCTCCAGTTGCAGGATCTGGCTTCTATGTCGACTCGAAAGTAGGAGGAGCAAGTGCGACAGGATTGGGAGAAGATGTAATGAAAGGATGTGTTTCCTACGAAATTGTTCGTTTGATGAAAGAAGGGATGCATCCGCAACAAGCTTGTGAAAAAGCTGTAAAAGAATTTGACTTGGAATTAAGAGAACGTCGTGGAAAAGCTGGAGACATGTCATTAATTGCCATGAACAATAAAGGTGAATGGGGTTGTGCGACAAATATTGAAGGATTCTCTTTTGCGGTAGCCACAGAAATATTAAAACCAACCGTATATTTAGTGAAATTTGATGAAATAGGGAAACAATATTTTGAAGAAGCTTCGCAAGAATGGATGGAAAACTATATGGCTACACGAACAGCTCCACTAATCAGAAAGTAGTGACAAAATGGAAGAGATTGTCTTAAAAAAAATAGATGAAATCGCAGACCAAATGATAGATGGAATTAAGACCATTACCAAAATAAATAGTGTACAAGATGTTCCAGAAAAAGATAAACCGTTTGGAAAAGGAGTGGATCTGGCATTGGAAGAAACTTTATCTTTAGCCAAAATGCTAGGGTTTGAAACGGAAAATGTTGATCATATGATGGGAATTGCTAAATATGGAACAGGAGAAGATTATATAGGAATTATTGGTCATTTAGATGTTGTTCCGGTTGGAGAAGGTTGGAAACACGATCCCTTTTCATGTTACGAAGATGAAAACGGACGTATTTTTGCCAGAGGTATTCTTGATAATAAAGGTCCAATCTTGGCAAATCTGTATGCTCTATACGCAATTAAAGAATGTGGAATCGTTTTAAAACATCCTGTATATATTTTGTTTGGTACCAATGAGGAAACTGGTTTCCATGATTTGAAACATTATTTAGAAGTTCGAAAACCACCGATTATGGGATGGACTCCGGACTGTAAATATCCTGTTGTTTACGCTGAAAGAGGTCGAGGTGTTTACCAGGTTTCAAGTGATTCTAAATATCGTTATGAATTTAATGATTTTGTGAATGAATATTTGTTGTCAAGTAGTGCGGATGCGAATAAGTTAGGATTGGATATTGACGATCCAGAGTTTGGAAAGATGCAGTTGCGAAATATGAAACTGGTGAATACGAAGATGTTAACTATGGAATTTACCCTCAGTTATCCGGCTAGTATTTCCAATGAAGAAATCATGGAAATTCTACAATCCAAGTGTACAGAGCATGTTTCTATTTCTTGTGTCCACAATTACAATCCTGTTCGATTTGAAAAAGATTGTTTCTTGTGTCAAACTCTAAAAGAAGCATATGAGAAAGTGACGGGCCAAGATGGTACACCAGTAACCACAATGGGGGGAACGTATGCCAAGCTAATGCCTAATATTGTACCTTTTGGACCAAGTTTCCCAGGACAAAAAGGAATTGGTCACAATCCAAACGAATGGATGGATCGTAAAGATATAATTGAGAATGCGAAAATATATGCACTGAGTATATTGCGTGTCGCAAATGGGAGATAAATGATGATAGAAATTTGTACAGGATCGTATCAAGATTGTTTAGCTGCTTATAAAGGCGGGGCTAAGCGAGTGGAATTAAATAGTGCCTTAAGTGTTGGAGGACTAACGCCTTCTTTATCCACTTTGATTCGAGTGAAAAATGAAACGGATTTGAAAGTAATCTGTATGGTACGTCCACGAGCTGCTGGATTTTGTTACGACAAAGACGATAAGAATATTATGATGGACGATGCCAGATTGTTCTTAGAACATGGAGCCGATGGAATCGCTTTTGGATTCTTGAACGAAGATGGTTCGATTCAGATGGAATACACGAAGGAAATGGTCGACTTAATTCATTCGTATCATAAAGAAGCAGTATTTCATCGCGCTTTTGATGTCACACCAGATCCTTTCCAAGCTATGGAAATACTTATCGAATTAGGTGTAGACCGATTACTAACGAGTGGTCAAAAAGCTAAAGCTATGGAAGGCATTGAATTGATCAAAAGTTTACAAGAAAAGTATGGGCAACAAATCGAGATTCTTGCTGGGTCAGGAATGAATGCTTCGAATGCCAAAGAAATGATGGATTATACAGGGATTTCACAAGTTCATTCTTCTTGTAAAGCGTATAAAGAAGATGGGACAACACAATCTAAATATGTCAGTTACAGTTACATTGATAATTCAAATCAATACGATATAGTAAGCAAAGATTTGGTGAAAAAACTAATGGATGCAACAAAATAAGCATCCATTTTTCTTTTTCCTAAAGTATAATATGACAAAGGAGTGTCTATGAATCAACAAATCATTCGAAGAATAGAAATAGATTGGTCAAGAATAGAAGAAGATAGTTATATTCGAGAAATAGAAGCCTTACGAGATGTGGAAAAAATGGAATTCACAAGTCCAGTTACATTTTTAGTAGGGGAAAATGGGAGTGGAAAATCCACCTTATTAGAAGCCATCGCTATCGCCATAGGTTTTAATCCAGAAGGAGGAACGAAGAATTATCATTTTTCAACATACGATTCGCATTCTTCTTTGTGTGAAGCAATTCGAGTGGTTCGAGGAAGTCGAAAAGAGAAACATGGATATTTCCTTCGTGCCGAAAGTTTCTATAATGTGGCTTCGAAAGAAGAAGAGTATGTCGATCTATTACATCCATCGAAAAAGTATCATGAAAAATCGCATGGGGAAAGCTTCTTAGCGCTTGTCCAAGATCATTTTAGTGCCAATGGAATCTATTTGTTAGATGAACCCGAAGCAGCACTTTCTCCACAACGCCAATTGACCTTGTTGTTAGAAATGTATCGATGCGTACAAGAAGAGAGTCAATTCATTATTGTAAGTCATTCTCCTATTCTATTAGGTTTTCCTGGAGCTTCTATTTACACATTTGATCAGGGATGTGTTCATGAAATTGAATACGAAGAAACGGAAAGCTATCGAATCACAAAATCTTTTGTGAACAATCGAAAAAGACTATTAGACATGTTGTTAGAAGAATAGTATTAGATATTGTATATTTCGCAAATTTCAGAAAGAAGATTATAAAGGCCATCTTGTGAAAGCACACCTCGTTTTAGTGTTTTTGGAAGATAGCCTTTTTCGTCCATTTCATAATCGTGTAACCAATCTCCACTTTCTATATAATTCATAAGTGCACGAATCTTATGTTCAATTGTTTCGTCAAGTTCTAATGCTTCGCTTTGCATCCATTGATGCAATGTATCATAATAATTTTCCATTTGTTGAATACGTTCTATCATAGCATTCTCCTATTCTTCTTTGTCCAATGCACTCCATCCAAATCGAATAATGGAAACGATCATAGAAAGCTCGCTAATGACTTCGTCTAAAATGCCAGCCCAAGAACCAACGATAATATCATATAGAATCCATAATGGAGAATTTATAAACATTCCAGCCAATCGAATCTTTTTTCCATTATGTGTATATCCACCAATTGTAGAAGCAATATTGGCTAGTACGGGCAATAAAGAAATCCATCCAGACCAGGTAAAAACTAAAGTCATTATTTGTAAGAAACAAAGTATCCAGCACATTTTCCAGCTTTTCGCAAACGAGTTTTGACTTCCCAAACAAAAAGATCGAATCGTATTGATCGTATAACTAATGCCTCCTGTAGTGGCACCCAAACAAAGAAGGTGTAGTGTATACATCAAATAGGAAAAGAACTGCACACGAAATAAGTTTTTGTTGCTCTTGCATTGAAAAGAAATAAAAAATAAAAAGGTTCCTAAAAATCCAATACCTTGTATTAATAAATAAGTTAATTTCATACATACCTCACAAAATCTTGTATTATTGTACAAAAAAATGACTATCCGATAAAGGATAGTCTAGATATTTTCAAAAAATAGATCACATCGTCTAATAAAATCTTCTGTATTACTGAATAGGGATGGATGATTTCCGGTTTCAAAAATGTGATAAGAAGCAAACTTGGACTTAGCACAAATATCATCAAAAAGATTTTGATAATGATGCGGTGGGAACATTTCATCTTGTGCACTACCCATTAATAATAGGGGAACTTCTAAATCTTGGATATCTTTGTGGAAAAAGCGACCAACTTGTTTGGCATGTTGGATAATGGATAGGGTATCTGCATTAAAAACATCCATATAATCTTCTCCATGCATAGTTTCTAACAACGAACAGAATTCTTTGTTCTGTTTGGCAAATTCTCTTCCCATGCGAATTTGTTCGGTCGTTTCTGGATTGGCGACAATTCCTTCAAAGCTATCGGCAATTAGTGCTTTTACTAAAGCTGGTTTTTCTAAAGCCAAATTGATAGCCACAAGAGCTCCACCACTGCATCCTAAGACAAAGACTTCCTTTAGTTGTAGATGTTCACATAGTGCAATGGCTTGTTTAGACCATTCATACCATAAATCGCTTGGCCATTCTGAAATATGTTCAGAAGCTCCGTTTCCTAGAAAGTCTAGCAAGATCACTTGATAATTTTGAGATAGTAGAGGAAGAAGTGGAGTAAAAAATGAACTGGAAACCGTATTTCCATGAAGAAGGAGTAGAGGTTTTCCTTGTCCGATTTGATTATAGTAGAGCGTATGATTTTGATAAGTAAATGTAGACATAAGAATTTCTCCTTTTTTATTTATTTTAATTCTTTTTTGTTAGAGAACATAGGAATTTCTAATATTTCTGATAGGGAAATACGATTATTCTATTAAGAGTAAATTTGTTATAATTTTAACAAGTGTGAAATGAGGAGATAAAATGGCATATTTTCCAATGTTTGTCGATATGGAAAAGAAGAATTGTTTGATTGTTGGTGGTGGAAAAGTTGCACTACGAAAAGTCAAAGTTATGAAGGATTTTGGAGCCATCATAAAAGTAGTGGCTCCAGTCGTTTGTAAAGAAATTCAGGAAATATCGCAAATTACTATAGAAGAAAGAAGTTTTATAGAAGAAGATTTAAAAGGTATGGATATGGTGATTGCGGCAACCGATAATGCCGAGCAAAATCATGAGATTTCCGTAAAATGCAATGCCTTGCATATTCCAATTAATGCCGTGGACCAAATCGAAGATTGTTCTTTTATTTTCCCGTCGTATGTGTATTCAAAAGATTTAGTTGCGGCCGTTTCTAGTGGGGGAAAAAGCCCAGTAATGACACAGTATATTAAAGCTTTTCTTCAAGAAGTGATGACCGATCATCTTGGGGATTTAACCGATTATTTGGGAAGCATACGTGAGGAAGTAAAATCAAAAGTGGATACGGAAGCGAAAAGAAAATTGGTATACCAAAAGATGATGCACATTGGATTGGAACAAGAAGAAAATCCAAGTCACGAACAATTATTAGAAGCAATTGAAGAAGTAAATCATTTATAGGAGATTTATATGGAACGAACAAGAAGATTAAGAACAAGCGCAGCTTTACGAAGCATGGTTAGAGAAGAACACGTGAGAGTGGATGAATTGATTTATCCAATTTTTGTGATGGAAGGAAACAATATTTGTTCTCCAGTCGATTCTATGCCAGGAATCAATCAATATTCCATTGATTGTTTATCCGAAGAATTAGATCGTGTAAAAGAAGTAGGAATTAAAGCCGTATTAGTATTTGGTATTCCAGAACACAAAGACGAAGTGGGAAGTGGAGCTTATGACGATCATGGAATCGTTCAAGAAGCAATTCGTTATATTAAAGCGAATTATCCAGAATTATTAGTCATTGCGGATGTATGCTTGTGTGAATACACATCGCATGGACACTGTGGATTAATTTGTAACGGGGAAATCTTAAACGACGAAACTTTACCTTTACTTGCCAAAGCAGCCGTTAGCTATGCTAAAGCAGGAGCGGATATTGTGGCACCAAGTGATATGATGGATAAACGAGTTGCTGCAATTCGTGAAGCTTTAGACGAAAATGGATTTATTAACTTACCAATTATGGCTTATAGTGCAAAATTCGCTTCAGGATATTATGGTCCTTTTAGAGATGCAGCGCACTCCGCACCAGGATTTGGAGATCGTAAAACGTATCAAATGGATCCTGCCAATGGACAAGAAGCATTACGAGAAGTGGAAGAAGATATCGCCGAAGGAGCTGATCTTATCATTGCCAAACCAGCAATGGCTTATATGGATGTGATTAAAGAAATTTCATTAAATTACAACATCCCTATCGTGGCATACAACGTAAGTGGAGAATATGCTATGGTAAAAGCAGCCGCTATGCAAGGATGGATTGATGAAAAGAAAATTGTCATGGAAAACATGGTTGGTTTCAAACGTGCCGGGGCAAAAATGATCATTACTTATCATGCACTTGATGTGGCAAGATGGATTAAGGAAGAAGAATAGTAAAAATGGGCAACTAACGTTGTCCATTTTCTTATGTAAGGGGATGTTTTCTAAAATAGAAATATCCATATAAATCGGCAATTAACCAGCCAAGTACAATCGCAAACCAAATAATAGAATATCCAAGCTTTGGTGCTAACCAATACGATAGAAGAACACGTGTTCCTAAAGAAAAAATGGTTAAAACAATGGACATCATAGGTTTTTTGATAGCTCGATAATATCCGTAGAAAAAGAATAAAATACCGATTCCAATATAAAAGCTACCTTCGATTCGAAGATACTCACTACCAATACGAATCACTTCCATATCGCTAGTAAAAATAGAAATAAGCGAAGAAGAACACGTGAAAATCAATAGAGAGCTTAATAGTGAGAAGCCGACAATCATTTGTATGGCTTTTTTTATCCCTTCTTGAATGCGATTGTATTGTTTGGCACCATAGTTTTGTCCAACAAAAGTGGAGAAGGCATTCCCAAACTCTTGTACGGGCATATACGCTAAGGTATCAATTTTTACACCAATCGCAAAAGCAGCCATAACAGAAGCACCAAAGGTATTTACTAGGCTTTGGATCATTAATATTCCAAAATTCATAATGGATTGTTGTACACTTGCTCCTAGTGAATTGCTGAAGATCTCTTTTGTGCCTTCCCAGGTAATGATAAGAGGGAAGAACTTCTCTTTATATATATAATAGATACTCATGCCTAGAGCAGAAAGAAACTGGGCAAGTATTGTAGCATAGGCTGCTCCAGCAATTCCCATTTGAAAAGTGAACACAAAAAGAAAATCGCATACGATATTCACCAGAGTAGAAATGGATAAAAAGAATAATGGGGTTATTGAATTTCCCCTAGCCCGGGACATATAGGCAAAATAATTAAAGAAGAATAGAAAGAGTATTCCATAAAATATAATACCTAAATACGTTTTCATTTCAATCAACACTTCCGCTGGTGTATGTAAGAGCTGTAAAAGAAACTGTGTATTGGATAAACAAAAGATTTCTAATAGTATTGAAGTAATTCCAATAAATAGAAAAGAAGTGCTCATTCTTTTTCGCAAAGTATCAAATTCTTGTTTACCAAAATAAATAGAAACAAGCGCGCTAGAGCCCATACATAAGCCAGTAATAATGGAAATAATAAAGGTCATTAGTGAATAACTAGAACCAACGGCTGCAAGTGCTGTTGAGCCCAATGCTTTTCCAACAACGTATGTATCTACCAGGTTATAAGCTTGTTGCATGATATTTCCGATTAATAAGGGAAGGGTAAAAGATAAAATGGACTTTAGAATAGGTCCTTTTGTGAGATCGTGATTCATGGCTAATATTCTATAATAAAAAAAGAAGGATTTCCACTATCCTCCTTGAAAACAATTTACACCACAACTGTTGACTCCTTGTGATTCTTTTACTACTTTAATAAAATCTTCCATTTGAGAAGAAATAGGATGGTTTTTGTTGAAACAAATGTGGAACTTTCTTCCCAAATAAACATTTTCAATATTAAAACTATGAACAGACCCTTTTTGTAAAGCTTCTTGAATGCATCTTTCGGATAAAACACCCAATCCTAGATTGTGTTGTACGGCATCTAGAATCGCCGTACCAGAACAAGATTCCCATCTTGTCACAAAAGGAATATGGTTACGAATCATGATATTTTCAAAAATGGCACGTGTTCCACTTCCTTTTTCACGCATTATAAAATCTTGGTTTGCCAATTCTTCAATTTTTACACTCTCTCTTCCATAAAACGGAGACTTTTTTCCACAAATAACTTTTAAAGTGTCATTTATGATAGGTTCGATTAAAATTTCTTCACGAACAATAATTCCTTCTACAAGTGCGATATCCAACTCATTATGAATCATTTTTTGTTCAAGGCTTCGTGTATTATCTACGAAAACAGTCACATCAATATCCGGATATAGTTCAGTTAATTTAGATACAATCGTACTAATTAATGTATTTCCAATTGTCAGTGTTGCCCCCACTCTTAAAAAGCGTTTTGATTTCAAGCTTTTCATGTTTTGATCCAATTGTTCGCTTAAAGAAATAATTTCTTGCGCACTAGAGAGTAATAGTTTACCTGCTGCAGTAATCGTAAGAATTTTATGATTTCTTTCAAATAAGCTGATACCATATTCCGCTTCTAATTCAGAAATCATCTGACTAACGGTTGGTTGCGATATATATAGACGTTTAGCAGCTTCACTCATCTTTTTATATTCTGCCACACAAACGAAAGTCTTAAGTTGTTTCAATGTAGCCATATGTACTCCTTTATTTATATCTATAGATAATTATAACAGTTCTATTGATTTTATCTATAGAAACAATAGTTTATTACTATTTTAACAAAAAATAGGGCTTTGATATACTTTTGGTGTGGGGATATTTCACGCTAAAATATGTGAAATTATTAACTAGTTTATAGGAGGCAAAAATGAAAGTACTTGTACTTGGTGGTGTTGCAGCTGGTACAAAAATCGCTGCAAAATTAATGAGAGAAGATCGTGCCAACGAAGTTCTTGTGATCAACAAAGGAAAAAATATCTCATACGCTGGATGTGGTCTTCCATATTATGTAGGACACGTAATTGAAGAAAAAGAAGAGTTAATCGTTAACACACCTGAAAAATATCAAAAATTAACAGGAGTTAAAGTATTAACAGAAACAGAAGCAATCAAAGTAGATCCTGAAGCTAAAAAGGTAATCGCTAAAGATTGCAATACTGGAGCAGAAACAGAATACGATTATGATAAATTGGTTATTTCTGTTGGAGCTAGCCCAGTAAAACCTCCAATCGAAGGAATGGATTTAGAAAATGTATTCTTCGTACGTACACCAGAAGATGCGATCGCTATTCGTGATGTTGTAGATTCTGGAAATATCAAAAAAGCGGTTGTAGTAGGAGCTGGATATATCGGTTTAGAAATCGCTGAAAACTTAAAAGCTAGAGGAGTTCGTCCATTCGTATTAGACATGGCTCCAACTGTATTACCAGGATTCGATACAGAAATGGCAGGAAAAGTAGCGGATACATTATTTGCAGCTGGAATTCCTGTAGTAACTGGTGTTCGCGTAACTGGAATCGAAGGAAATGGTAAAGTAGAAAAAGTACTTACTAATAAAAAAGCTTATAAAACGGATTTAGTTATCATGTCAGCTGGTATTCGTCCAAATACAGCCTTCTTAGAAGGAACTGGAATTGAAATGTTCAAAGGAACTATCTTAACAAATGAATTTGGAGAAACAAATATCAAAGATATTTACGCTGCTGGTGACTGTGCTATGGTACACAACGCAATTACTGGAAAACCTGCATGGTCTCCAATGGGATCTACTGCTAATATCGCAGGTCGTTTAATTGCTCAAAACATGATGGGTAAAGAAAAAGGTTACCGTGGTGTATTAGGAACTGCTGTTTGTAAATTACCAGGAATGAACGTAGGACGTACTGGATTAACAGAAGAACAAGCTAAAGCAGAAGGATTCAATCCAATTAGTGTTATTACAATCGTAGATGATAAAGCTCACTACTTCCCAGGAGCTAGTACTTTCACAATCAAATTGATTGCAGATAAAGACACTTTAAAATTATTAGGTGTTCAAGTATTAGGATCTGGAGCTGTAGATAAAGTGGTTGATATCGCTGCAACAGGAATTATGTGTAAAGCTACATTGGCTGACTTAGCGGATATGGACTTAGCTTATGCACCTCCATTCTCAACAGCTATTCACCCATTCGAACACACATTAAATGTATTAATGAACAAAATTAATGGAAACTTTAATACATTCACACCAGTTGAATTCGCAAATGGTGAAGCTGAAGGATACAAAATTATCGATGCTTGTTTAAAACCATCAATTGATGGAGCTCCATATGTAGACTTAACTACAGTTGAAGGTCCAATCGATGGATTAGGTCTTGATGACAAAATTTTATTAGTATGTAACAAAGGAAAACGTGCATACTTACTACAAAATCGTATGAAATTCTACGGATACACAAATACCAAAGTCCTTGAAGGTGGAATTGGATTTAACGATGTAGAAGTAGATTCATAAATAAAAAAAATAAGAAAATAGGAGGAGAAAGAAGCATGGCTTGCACAATCAAACCAGAAGACATCAAAAGAGTAAAAGCTCAAGGTTTCCTTAACAACAAAGGAACAGATTTATTCAACGGACGTATCATTACAGTTAACGGAAAAATTACTCCAGAACAAACAGCTGTAATCGCAGAAGCTGCAAAATTATATGGTACTGAAGTTGAATTCACAACTCGTTTAACAGTTGAAGTACGTGGTATTCACTATGACAACATCGAAGCTTTCCAAGCACACATTGCTAAAGCTGGATTAATCACTGGTGGTACAGGATCATTAGTTCGTCCAGTAGTATCATGTAAAGGAACTACTTGCCAATACGGATTATATGACACATTTGATTTATCTGAAAAAATCCACGAAAGATTCTATTTAGGATATCACACAGTAAAATTACCTCACAAATTCAAAATTGCTACAGGTGGCTGTCCAAACAACTGTGTTAAACCAGACTTAAACGACTTAGGTATCGTAGGACAATTAGTTCCTAACTTTGATGAAGACATGTGTAATGGATGTAAAAAATGTCAAGTTGCGAACACTTGCCCAATGAAAGCTTGTAAAGTTGAAGACGGTGTATTATTAATCGATCCTGATACTTGCAACAACTGTGGTCGTTGTGTTGGAAAATGTCCATTCGGAGCTATCGAAGATGGAACTCCAGGATATGTTGTTTACATCGGTGGTAGATGGGGTAAAAAAGTTGCTCACGGACAAAAAGTTAACGCTATCTTCACAACTGAAGAAGCTGTATTAAACTTCGTAGAAAAAGCAATCTTATTCTTCCGTGAACAAGGACAAACTGGAGAACGTTTCGCTGACACTATCGCACGTATCGGATTCGAAAACGTTGAAAAAGAATTATTATCAGATGCTATCTTAGAACGTAAACAAGAAATCTTAGATGCTCAATTACACTTAACAGGTGGAGCAACTTGCTAATTTGTTATTAGTAAGCAAATCTATTTTAATGAATTAAGCAAAAATGGGTCAGAAGTGTTTTGCTTTTGACCCGTATTTTTACGATTATTTGTGAAAAAATTAATAAACGAAAGAGGAGAATTATGAATTTTAGTAAGAAAAAATGGAGCGCAATTATTTTGTGCCTAGTTATTGGTTTTTTGGCAACTCAATCAACTGATCTACAAAACTCTATGTTCGGACGTACAGTTATGGGTGGGCCAATGGTTGCCTTATTAGTATCAATGATTATTTGCAACATTATCCCTAAATTAGACAAAGAATTCAAAGACGGAACTACTTTCTGTTCTAAAAAATTCTTAAACTGGGGTATCATCTTAACTGGGGGTACTTTAAGTTTTGCTTCTATTTTAGGAACTGGTGTTAAAGCTTTACCTTTAATTATCTTCAACATTATTTTATCATTTACTGTAGCTATCGTTATCGGTAAAAAACTTGGAGTTACAAAAAATACTTCTGTATTAGTTGGTGGTGGAACTTGTATTTGTGGTGGTACTGCAATTGCTACATTAAGCCGTATTATCAAAGCACAAGACTTTGAAATCGCATTCGCAATGGCTGCTATCTTCTTATTCGATACAATTTCAGCATTCTCATATCCATATATCGCTACTGCATTAGGATTCACTGAAAACCAATTCGCATTCGTTGCTGGTACAGCAATCAACGATACTTCTTCTGTTGCTGGTGCACAAGCTACTTACCAAGCAATGATCGGAAATATGGATTTCAACGGTGCGTTAAACGTTAAATTAGTTCGTACAACAATGTTAATCTTCGTTGCTGTATTCTGGACTATCATGGCTGCTCGTGAAGCTAAAAAATCAGGTGAAATCTCAGCTAACGAAAGCATCTTCGCTGTTGTTAAGAAAACATTCCCAATGTTCATCTTATGGTTCGTTGTAATGGCTGGATTAAACACAGTAGGATTATTCAACTTCAACTTAGGAAGCATGACTGCTGCTAAATGGTTAAGCAAAATTTCTAAATTCTTATTCGCATCTGCTTTAGCTGGTGTAGGATTTAAAATTAAATTCTCAGAAGTATTCTCTAAAGGATTAAAACCAATCGCTTTAGGTGGAATTACTTGGGCATGTGTTGCACTTGCTTCATACGCATTCGCATTTATCTTCACTGGATATATCGGATAGTATTTAGTAAAAACTTGATGAAACAAAGGAGTTGCCTTGAGCAACTCCTATTTTTGAAAGTTAATTGTTTTTCTAAGAGCATTATAATAGTGTCTAGACCAAGTAACTATTAGAATATTTTTAGAAAAGGAATTAAATAAATATCCACATGGAAAAGGAGAAAGATACATGAAATATATTATTGGTACTAGAGGTTCAAAACTTGCGATGGTACAAACAAATTATGTACGTCAAAGATTGGAAGAAGCGTATCCAGAAGACTCTTTTGAAATCAAAGTGATCAGTACAAAAGGGGATCGTATTCAAGATCGCCCATTAGAAGCCATCGGAGATAAGGGCTTATTTGTTCGTGAAATTGAGGAACAAATCCTTTCTGGAGAAGTACACATTGGTGTTCACAGTATGAAGGATATGCCTGCTCAACCAGAAAAAGGATTGGTATTCACTAAATCATGGGTTCGTGAAGATCCTCGTGATGTGCTTATTCTTAGAGAAAAGAAAAATATTATGGAGTTGGCACCAGGAGCTATTATTGGAACGGGAAGTAAAAGAAGAAAATTTCAATTATTAAACATGCGTCCTGATTTGCAAGTGGTAGATATTCGAGGAAATGTAGATACAAGAATTCGCAAAATGCACGAACAGAAATTAGATGGAATCGTCTTAGCCGCGGCTGGATTAAAACGATTAGGAATGGAAGAGGTAATCAGTCAATATTTAGAAAAAGAGGAAATGATTTCGGCTCCAGCCCAAGGGGTCTTGGCTCTAGAAGTTCGTGAAGACAACAAAGATCTAATCGCAAAATTAGATGCGTTATACGATGAAGATACGTACGAATGTGCAAAAGTAGAAAGACAATTCTTAGATCAGATTGGTGGAGATTGTCACGTACCAGTTGGTGCTATTTGTACTAAAAATAAGGAAGGATTTGAATTACACGCTATGTTTGGAAACGAAGAAGGAACGAACATTGCTTATGCACATGTTCAAGGAGAAAATCCAGAAGAAGTCGCAAAAGAAGCGGTACAAACTATTTCTGAACAAATGATTGGAACAGTTTACTTAGTAGGTGGTGGTCCTGGGGATCCAGGATTGATTACAGTAAAAGGTATGGAATTGATTCGTAAAGCCGATTGTATTGTATACGATCGATTATCCAGTCCAGAATTATTAGACGATGCCAAACCAAATTGTCATTTTATTTATGTAGGAAAAGCGGATCGTCATCACACAATGAAACAAGAAGATATTAACTTGCTTCTTGTAAAAATGGCAAAACGTTATAAAACAGTTGTTCGTCTAAAGGGCGGAGACGTATTCGTCTTTGGTCGTGGTGGCGAAGAAGGTAAAGTGTTAAAAGAGAACGGAGTACCTTTTGTCGTTGTACCAGGTATTAGTTCCGCTCTAGCCGGATTAGCTTATGCAGGAATTCCAATTACACACAG
The DNA here is from genome assembly GCA_030526175.1 of Bacillota bacterium. Taxonomy (GTDB): domain Bacteria; phylum Bacillota_I; class Bacilli_A; order Erysipelotrichales; family Erysipelotrichaceae; genus Floccifex. The sequence goes on along the minus strand of JAUNDJ010000060.1, from coordinate 3,330 downwards.
AGGAATCGCAACAGGATTCCATGTCGTTACAGCACATAATCGTAGAGACGAATTGGCAGATATTGATTTTGAAGCCATGGCAAGAAGCCAAGACACAAATGTGTTCTTAATGGGACTATCAAAATTGCACGATATTACTGTCAATTTATTAAATGTGGGAATGCCGAAGGATACAAAAGCAGCCGTTATTGCTTCGGCTACAACTCCCCAACAAAAAACTTGCGTAGGAACGTTAGAAACGATTGAAGAAATGGTTAAAGAAGCTGGTCTTAAATCTCCAGCCTTAATCGTTGTAGGAGATGTAATTAATATGCGAGAAACACTTAATTTCTTTGAAACACAACCTTTGTTTGGAAAAACATACTTAGTTCCTAAAATTGGTGAAAAATCGTCTCGATTATCTTGGTTAGTCAAAGAAAATGGAGCAACGTTTAAAGAAGTAACTGTAGGAAAAATGGCAATGGTCCCAATGGTTTTCACAAAAGAAGAATTGTCAAAAGTAGATTGGATGATTTTCACAAGCCGTAATGGAGTGGATTCTTTCTTTGAAAACTTGTTCGCTTCTAATTTAGACGTTCGTGCTCTTGGAAATACAAAAATTGCGACTATTGGAACAGCGACAAATCAAGCATTAAATAAGTATGGTCTTTCTGCTGATTTAATTCCAACAGAATTTAATAGTACAGCATTAGTAAAAACGATGAAAGATATCTTAAATAAAGAAGATGTTGTGTGGTACTTAAAAGTAAACAACGCAGAAGATAAGATGAAGAAAGGATTGGAAGAAGTATGCGATTTCCATGCGGTTCCTGTATATGAAAATGTAACCGTGCCACTAGAAGAAAACATTGATGTATTGGCTTACGATCATATTTTATTCACTTGTGGATCCAGTGCTCGACGCGTATTATCTTGTTGTTCAAAAGAAATTATTGAACAATTAAACGAAAAATGTGCATGTGTATCCATCGGTCCAGAATGTACGAAGGTGTTAAATCAATTAGGAATTCACAATCTAATTCAATCCAAAGCTTCTACATACGAATCTATGGTACGCAGTTTAATGGATTAACATAAATAGATGATATCTTTGGGTATCATCTTTTTTCTTGTATAATAGAGATAGTAAAATCCATAAAAAAGAGAGGAAAAACTTATGAGATATAAATTTGGAAAAGACTTTTTATAGGGAGGGGGAAGCGGCCCTCTAACGCACGAAAAGAATCGTTCTATTAGATGAAACAGTTCTTAAACGATCCTTCCGTTTTAGAAGTGGACGAAGAAGAATGGATCAATTAAAGGAGAATTATGAAAAAAATTAATATAGAAACTTGGAATCGAAAGGAAATCTTTGACTTTTTTAGTCCGATTTCCAATCCCTTCTACATGGTAACCTTTCGTCAAGATGTTACGGACTTATACAACTATGTGAAAGAAAAGAATCTGTCTTTCTATTATTCCATGTGTTATTTGGTCACAAAGGCAATGAATCAAGTGGATGCCTTTCAATACGTGATTCAGGAACAAGAGGTATATAAAATTGAAGGTAGAAATCCTAGCTTTACCGATTTAAAAGAGAATGCAGAAGTTTTCCACATTGTTACGATGAAACTAGAAGGCACAATTGATGAATTTTGTCTTCGCGCAAAAGAAACCAGTGAAAACCAAAAGGGGTTTATTGATATGAACGCAGAAACCGAAGATTTACTCTATATTTCTTGTCTTCCATGGTTAGATATCACAGGAATCACAAACGAACGAGACCTTCTTGCCCCAAATGCGAAAGACGATTCTGTGCCAAGAATAGCCTGGGGAAAATATGTTGAAGAAAATGGTAGAAAAGTATTAGGAATTTCTTTAGAAGTCAATCATCGATTGATTGATGGGGTTCACATTGGCATGTTTGCACAAAAACTAAGTGAAGAAATTCAAAAGTTAGTGGAAAAGGAATAAGTAATTTTTATTCCTTTTTTTTTCTTGAAGTATAAGAAACACTTTGTACAATATATGGCACAAGCGCTTGATAGATTATGTTAGGAGAAAACGATGGCATTAAAAGATTATATTATCACTAAACCACATATTGAGACACCAAGACTGATTCTTCGTCCTATGACAAAAGAAGACGTACCCTCGCTAAAAGAATGGATGCCCGATTCCAACCTTTACAAATATTGGGGAAAAGGACCCAGCAAGAGTGAAAAAAATCCCGAGTTAATGTTTGAGAAAGAAGAAAAACCAACAAAAAGTTTTCATTTAGGTATTTCCTTGAAATCCAACAATAAGGTGATCGGGGATATCTATGCATATTTAATTGAAAAAGATCGAATGGCTTCTATCGCGATACGATTATCCACTGCACACCAGAATAATGGATATGGAAAAGAAAGCTTACGAGCGATGACACAGTTTTGTTTCGAAAAAACAGAACTACAACGATTATGGACCGAAGTAGATATCCGAAACGAAGCTTCGATTCATCTGTTAGAAAAATGTGGATATCTTAGAGAAGGACACATTCGACAAGGAAAAATGGTGAATACTTGGTGTGATTATTATATATATGGCATACTAAAAAGCGACTATGAAAATTCTTTAAAAAAGATTGATATTTAAGGCATTTCTCGCTATAATATGCATGCTTTTGTACTGAGAGTTTGGACACTCCGACCTTACCCACGGTATAGAAGGACTAACATTATAGGAGGAAATAAAAATGTTATTAAAAGCTGAAAAACAAGCGATCATGAAAGAATATGCTACTCACGAAGGTGACACAGGATCTCCAGAAGTACAAGTAGCTGTATTAACTGCAACAATCAACAAATTAACTGAACACTTAAAAGTTCACAAACACGATTTTGCTTCTTCAAAAGGTTTAATGAAAATGGTTGGTAAACGTAAACAATTATTAAACTACTTAAAAGAACAAGACTACGATCGTTATAAAACATTAATCGCAAGATTAGGATTAAGAAAGTAATCGGGAATACCCGATTCTTTTTTTTAGTCATTTCACAGCTTTTCTTTTGCATCTTATCGTTTGATGGAACGATTTGGAAAAGAAAAAGATTATAATGAGAAAAAAGGAGAATGAATGTATGCGAGTGAACTACTCCCTCTTAACTTGTTTGAAGAGGGAGCTTCTTGCTTCTACCACTACTGCTCGATTATACATTATGTATAGCCAAGTCTTACACAGTGTCCACAAGCGTTTAGGTTCGGCTAGTTCCTAGCCTACCATATCGTTTTTTTAGTTTTCTTTCAGGATTCTCAATTGGTACTATGTCAAGATTTCGGACAACCCAAATTCCTTTTTCTATTCAAACG
>JAUNDJ010000158.1 GCA_030526175.1 Bacillota bacterium | reverse complement strand
TTTTATGTACTCCTCCGATTGTCATTAAATAATTAACTTAATGACATTGAGCTTAAACTCTCTTTTACATTAATGGTAATTCTTTTGCCCAGTTGAATTGCTTCATAAATTCCCCTTGGTACAATTCTTCATTTCCCTCTAAATATTGATAATAATCGCATTCAATCGCATCTTTGTTGATACGGAATCGATTTCCTACTACTTCTAAGACACCAGATATTCCATGAGATTCTAACACTTTGGAACACTCGAATTTTAGCACGTATACATATTTTCTATTTTTATCGCTTCGTTCACCAAAAATGATATCTTGTAGTTCATCAACTGTTACTAAATCTCCTTTTTTAAAAACTAGATATGCTAAGACATCTTGTGCTTTTTTTCTTGGGAATGTAATAGATTTACCTTGTAACAATAAATCAAAATTTCCAAAACAACGAATATAAGGTTTATTCCATTCCCCAAAACGTAAAAACTTCAATTCATTTAATATATTTTCTGAGTTAATTGGTTCTACCAAATATCCACTAACATGGTTCTTGAATGCTATAGCACATTCCGATGTATCTTTTGACACATATATTACATTGATACATCCCAATTCCATGATTTTTTCAACTAAAGCCATATCCCGTTTAATAAAGACAACATCTTTTTTTTCTAAGCAGGTTAACAATTTTTTCTCATCCATAATTAATTGATAATCCAATGTCAATTCACTTAATAGAGTACCAATTAAGGGCTCTTTATAAACAATTAATTTCATTTCTGCTCGGTCCCTTCCTCTGAATATGTTAATTATTTCACATACCTTACATAATATAGCACTAAAACCGCCGATGTCAAATATCGTATTTTTCAATATTTATTTTATATATACACTATATTTAAACAATTTAGATAACTATTTATCTTATTTTTATCGATTTATCCGATTTATTTTCAAAACAACAAGCATATTACATCTATCAATATTCATGTAAGCGTTTACGGATAAAGGAATCTAGATTTCTCTTAAGTATGAAATAAAAAACAGTATTAAATGATTATTCATTAATACTGTTTGAATCTACTATTTCATAAAAAAAATCTCTATTTAATATGTTTAGCTAACTGAGAAATTGTTTCTTCTTCTAAAAAGAAGCACTCATTGGCAGGATTGATTACAATCCCTTTTGCAGGCTTATAGTGTTGTGCGAAATCAGCAAAACTTGCAATTCCGATATGGGCTGCATTTTTCCATACTTTGTCAAATTCATATAAATCTGTAAAAACACCTAACCATTCTTGTTTCAGCGTTGGATTATAGCTAGTGCGAATACTCATTTGTCGATCATCGGCTTTTTCAGTATAGGATAAACCTCTTGTACCTGCTATGACTTTTTCTTCCCCATTTCTAACAATAATTAACTCATTGTTAGTAGAAAATCTAATTTCTTCAATCTTAGTGTTAGGGAATACATGGATAAATCGATCCGACACTTCCTTAGGATACCCTTCTCCTTCAAAATTAAATGGAACAATAAAAACATCTTCCAAAACATTGTTACAAAGTTTTGTCCACCATAAATTAGCGGTTTTCTTATAATTCTCTTCATTAATATGAACAGAACGAATGGTTTGAAGGAAACGAATGATATTCAATTGTAAGGAGGCTCCTGAAATCTTGTCTTGTGTATTTAACAATTCAGACAATTTTACGATACGATTGCCATTGGTTGAACGACACACAATTTTAGGAACACCCATTCTATAATAAACTGGTAATATCTCTAATAGTTGTTTACCCGTCATTTCCATAAGTTTAAAGTCTGGAGCAAAACGTTCAATTTCTTGCTTACCAACATTTATATCTAAAAATACATTAACTGCCTCATTCATATCAATACCTGGTAATGGTGATTGTAATCTTGCATTATACATTACCCAGCATTTTTCAACTTTTTCCCATTCTTTTAAACCATAAGGAATTTGGAAAAAGGCATATTTGATTTTTTCATTATCCATAGTCTCACATTTTCCTTGCGGCTGGAATGTTAGTCTTTTATTATCAGCTAGTCCTACATATTGTCCTGTCATCAATCGGTCTTTGGGAAGTTTTGCCATTAATTCAAGAACTAAAGAATCTATTTTTCCAGGATTATTTGCCATCCAATCGTATTCTTCTTTTGTGATCATGAATAATAAGCTAACTTTTAAATCCGAAAAATATAGGCTATCTTCTGCTCCAGTCGCTTGACTTGAAATAACTTCCAAGCATTTTATATGCGATGGAAGATTATCCATAATTACAGTTCCTACGTGAAAAAAAAGAGGTCCCATTTGTCGGGCTTGTTTGGTATATTGTACATTAAAATTTGTCATAGTATTATTTTCCTTTATTACACTTCTTTGAATATAATACCACTTTTTCTATATAAAAATAAATACTTACAAGTCACATTTGAAAAAATGTTAGTTTTCTGTTATTATCACTGCGTTAGATATCACTATGAGAACGAGAATATAGTGTAATCTCTAAAATACTCTAGATGGATATAGTAATATTTCCATTTTTTTCAAATAAAAAAACAAGTCAGATTTCACTGAGAGAACGAGAATTAGTAGAAAACTGACTTGTATTTTTTTGGGTTCAACAAGTAGAGTATGCTAGAATAGTATATCAAATAAAATATGATACATGAACCCGTATCGTATTATATACATCTTGTGAAATAAATCTCAAGTTTTTTTTATAAAATTTAACACTTT
>JAUNDJ010000059.1 GCA_030526175.1 Bacillota bacterium | reverse complement strand
AAAGAAAGAGCACGATTCTCAAAGAGAAACGTACCCTTTTGTCAACAATCTGAAACGCTAATCGTTTACGATTAACGTTCGATAAAATATACCTCTTCTCTGTTATATAGAAGACTCCAACAATATAATGAATCTAAAGTTCAAGAAACACTATCAAAACCAATGATAGTAAAACAAATATAACACCTACAAAAAGAGAAACTACATTATCACTTCTAAATAATAGAAAGTTCAAACCAACTAACAATAAGATTTGTAACAAAAAGTGTTTTTTATAAGCGTTATTAACTATATTGATGATATTTCTAATTCTCTTCATTTCACGAAACTGTATGTAATTTAACCGAAGAACTAGAAACAGTTGATGAACCAGGGACTAATTGGTTATAACTAGAATTAGTATAATATTTTGTAATATTTCTAGATTCAACCCATCCATGCCATATTCTAGTTTGCGTTTCTGAGTAAAAATACACATTTGGAATCAGTCTTCCAGCAATCCAGGTTGCTACAGTTATTATAATACTAGTAGTAGTACTTACTTTAGCTATTGCAGCACAAACACCTAATATCACACTATAATCACCTATTGTGACAGCGCGAGAACTATAACCGGAAGCAATTGTGCCCCAACTCCCTTCCCATGGAATGCTTGCTCTTATTTCTTCTTTCTCTTGATTCTTTAGACTCATTTCTTTCCCAAGGCTAACCTCTTCAATCATTTCATTATTTTTCAAAATACAAACTGAGTTTTCGTTTCTTACCACTACATACCTCTCACCAGAATGCTTAGTTATTTCATATATCGGATTGTCTGTGTCAATGTTTTTTTCAGTGATATACGATATTTCTCCAGATGGAGAAACAACTTCATATTTATTCTCTCCTATTTTGATATAGGATCCTGTTTCCTTGGCTTTTATTGGAATAATTTGTGAAAAAGTAACCAAAATAATAGTAACAATCACCAGTTAATTTCTTGTTTGATACCATTTTCTTTTACTCATTTCTATAATGTCCATATTATTTCCTTTCTTACTAATTAAAATGCATATTCGTTAATACACCAACTTGATACGGTAGAAACTGTCACAAAAGATATATCATTTCGCATATTAGATTGTTTAATTCAAAAAACTATGAAGTACTTCTAAACAAATAATATATACTCTTTCTTATTTAATCAATACAGGGTGATTAAGTGGTTGTGAAAGCGCATGAAAGGAAATATTCCAAAAATAAAAGAGACAACAACGATAATTGTTATCTCTACATTCTTGATCTTCTACCAAATATAAGCTGGTTCTTTATTATTCACTAATGATTGATATAAATCTTCTGGTGTTACAATTTTTAATCCGCCATACACTCCATCTTGTCCCAATTCCCAAGGATCAATAAAGTAATAATTGGCTATTGTATCCGTTCCCGCAAATGTTGTATAACCAACCAATAAGACTAAATGATTCCCTTTTGAAGCGCCTTCGTATAAAGTATTTCCATCTAACGCAATAAATATTGGATCGTTAGAAGCAATATCCATACGAATACGACTTTCTAACTTACTCGTATCACTTCCTAAAGATAAGTGATACCCGGCTTGATTTTCCTTAATATTTTCTGAACCAAAACAATATTTATTCACCACTCTTTGAATCGAATCATATTCCGTACCATTTGTAGAAGATGTATTTAGTTCTTTGGCCAATTCATCTTGGCTTTTTTCCACTCCATGTAATCTTAATACCATTTGTACACAAGCGGGTCCATTATAGTAATTCTTTTCTTGTACCGATTGGGAAATTGGAATGAGATATTTGTTTAATTGAATAGGAGGATTGGCTTCTTTTCTTTCCGAAGTTCCAGGTTGATAATACACATAGCCTGGTTCTGGATTTTGACTTGCCGCTTTCCATAACTCATCGCCTGTACAAGATTTTAATCCACCATAGACTGCATCTTGTCTTGTATAACTAGGATCTAAGAAGTAAACTTGTGCTATTTTCCCATTTTCCAAAGTGAAACCGATGACTACAATTTGATGCACTTGATCCGGTACATCTTCATACATCCACTTATTATTAATAGAGACAAAATATGGTTCGGCATATTCTTTAATATTTGAAATCATGCGTTGTTCAAATTCACTTCGTTCCAATTATCTTTCACTTATATATGTTCCGTTCATTCCCATTCGCTTAGTAGCCACTCTAGCTAAATCTTCATATTCCGTTCCAGTCACAGGATCTGTACGTAAGTCTGTAGCCAATTCCACTTGGCTTACATAAATTCCATGATACGCCATAACACTTTGTAAAGCTGCTACCGAACAATAGTACGATGTTTCTTGTACATATGTAGGTACCTGCAAGAAATATCGTTCCGTAACTGATTCATTTTCTTCCATAACTGGAACCTCTGGATTCTTTTCTTCCTTAGATTCGTTATTCGATTGTTCGATTTTATCTGGTTCCTTGTCTTGTTGATTCTCGTTTGTGATTTCGTTTTTGTCCTCTTCTGTTATTGTTTCCGTATTATTATTTGTTTGGTCAATTTTATCTTTGTCTTGTGCATCCTTGTTCGCGATTCCATTCTTGTTTTCTTCTTTTGTTGCTTCGATATTATGAACTGGTTCTTCCACCACAACATTGTTTGCACAAGCGGACACCAACAATAAGGATACTAACCACATATATTTCTTTTTCATAAGTACTTCCCCTTTCACTATATATACAATCTAGAAAGAAAAAGTGTCGAAAAAAAAGTAACGAAATTTTCATTCCGCTACTACTTTTGAAGTCTTTTTAAAGTTCCGTTCTTTTCTAAACGATCCACAATAGCCATATATATTGCGGTTGCGATAATGACAGCTAACACAGCGTTAATTCCTGTAGTCACAAATTTTGCCCCAACTAAATAAGTCATCGCTTTTTCCGAATTTCCCATAATGACTAAATAGTATAAATAAGAAACCAATGGTTCTCCAATGATATTAAATCCCATTCCTGCACTGCAAGAAAGAAGTACTGCTTTAAAACGATCTTTTCCTTTTTTTAATTCCACTTTTAATACTTTATGCGCTACCAATCCAGTAATCAAACCAATCATGAATTTTAAGAAAATAGTTTTTGGTGCCACTAAGATATAAACAGGGTCTAATAAATCTCCAATCCCCATTCCAATGGCTCCTGCAATACCTCCAGGAATTCCTCCAAGAATTAAGGCAGCTAATACACAAAATGTATTTCCTAAATGGAAAGAAGTATATCCTACTGGAGTAGGAACTTTAATTTGTAAGAATGTGAATGCGACATAGCACAAAGCTGCCATCAAAGCTGTCACCGTAATTTTTAATGTTTTATTGTTGTTCATAAACATCCTCCTCTTTATGGACAAAACTATAAAACAGTTTTGATTATAATAAAATAATCAAAACTAATTATTTTTATATAACCAGATTAAAAATCACCAATCCAACGATTGGTGATTTTCTTCTATTTTTTCATTTCAAAATGTACTTTATAAGAAACATTTTCCCGGGCATCGACATAGACAAGATACGTTTGTCCTTTTTTTGCATGCAAGATCATCGCAAAATCTTTTTCATTTTCACTAAATTTTTTATTCGCATCGTCATTTTCTGCAACGATCTCAAAATCTTCATTGTAAATCTGTCCTTTTAAATCTTCTTTAGAAATCGAATAGACAAGCATGCTCTGTTCTTTTTGGGAATCGAAACAAATAAGGGCTGGTCCTGTAAGTTCTAAAACCGCATCTTCTTGAACAATCGGAATTTGATCCAATAAGCTTTGATCTAAATATTCCACATAAAGATCAACCTTCGATTTATTCCCCATTGTTTCTTCCACACCATAGACAATATAGTAATCTTTCCCTTTTTCTAATTCGCAAATACTATTTTCTAAGCTATCCAATACATTACCTTCTTTATCCAAAATTGAATAAATGGCAACAATACCCGTTTCTACTTTGGCATCGGTATAGAAAATATAATATCCATCTTGTTTCGGTGTAAAGCGAGCGATGTTTGTACCATCACCAGTAAACTCGGTAGAAAGAGAATCAATTAATTCTTCTACCTGAATTTCTTTTCCTGTGTCTTCAAAAGAAACCGTTGCAGAAAGCTTTGTTTCCTTCTTATTTTTAGTTTCTAACACTAGAACTCCATAATAATTCTCGTTATATACTAGATCTAATTCACCCTCTAACGTTTTTGAATCTAAAGTCAATATGACATTTAAATAAGAATCTAAAATATAATACGTGGCAATACTCTTTTTTTCTTTTGGAATAGTTAAATGTACCTTATATTTCCCCGTTTTTGTAGGCATTAGTTCTTGTGCTTCGATATATTCTTTATCTTTTTCACAAGATGCTTCAAAAGTAAATTCACTTTTTTCATCAATCTTAACCTGGCTGACTTCTTGCGAATACGTTTCTAATTCTTCTGCAAGATCCACTTCACTCTTCATTGGAGAACAAGCTTGTATGGAAAGTGCCATACAACCTATACAAAAAAGCTCTATCCATTTTTTTATTACTACTTTCATACTTTTACTCCCATAACGATTTATCAAGTGGTAAGATACGATCGGTTTTCATCCCTTGTGGCATACATTTCATAAATCCATCCGAACAAGCTTCAAAAACCAAATAAACACTCGTATCATCAACCATCAATTCTTCGTTCATCTTTGGCACTTCCACTCTTTTCAAAAATTCACCATTCAAATCAATGAGACGATTCTCTTCTTTTAATTTAGAAATATTATAGGTTGAGACAAAAGAGCTCTTAACCATGTTTTCTCCACCAAAACCAGAGCTTGAAATATAAACGATATCGCCATCAATATCCATTCCTTGTTGTGCCGAAGGAAGACCATTCATACGATATACATCTAGTGTATCCAACGATGTCCATAAGGAATCCTTTCCTTCAATCGGATATCCAATCGCATAACCTTTATTATCATCCGGTTTATTATTGACATACGTTCCTACCCAAAGAATTCCATTATCACATTCTAAGAAAGAAGGCTTATTATCAATATATAGTTCTTCACTAAAATCTTGTGGTGCAATGGCTGTATAATCTTTTTCACTACCTTGGATGTCTTCAACATATTCTTGTAAACGAGACAATTTCATATATTGAACAAATGGCTTATTTCCCTGTTTAAAATAACCATTCCCGGTATTTCCACAAAACCAAACATTGGTTCCATCACAAGCGATACCTCCATTATGATAATTTTGTGGTAGCGATAAAGTCCCTAAATATTCATGAGATTTGGCATCCAATACGTATAAGATGCCTCTCATTTCTTTATTCTTACCACCCGTACTCGAATCGTAGTATGCCGTTACTAAAATATAATCCCCTGCTCTACAAATACCTTGTGGTGTATAAAATGTTGAATTTACTTCCTTCCCATTGTTTTCATAACACGTACGAATCAATCCTGGTATCGGGCAAATATTTTTCTTTTGAATATGTCCTTGTAACTGATCATAAACTCTAGACATTCTCTCATTTAAGCTTGCTTCGTATGCTTCTTCACTCTCGTGTACTTTGTACGCAAAAGATGTTTTATCTTTCTCATTAATCAATTTTATTGCGTTTTGTTTCGCCAATAAAACTGTATTACAACCCCATAAAGAGATAGTAGCACCCAAAAGAAGAGCCATCCATTTTCTCTTATTCATATTTTCCTCCATGTATAATCTATGAACAATTATACCACCAATCATGACAACAAAATGGTTAATTTCATCAAAAAAATAGGATTCAAATGAATCCCATTCGTTTAAAGTATGTTTTTTACTAATGAAGTAACATATCCAAAGCTCATTTTTACAATCTATGAAAGATAGGTTCCATATTTTCATACGTGCAATAGTATTCAAAACCCAACTCTTTTAGTTTTTCTTGTGTTTCTTGAATATAGGCACCCAAATGCTCCGGTTTATGCGAATCCGAACCAATCGTAATAATGGTTCCTCCCAATTCTTTATACAATTTCAAAATCGGTGTGGAAGGCTGTAAGTCCGGTAATTTATAACGATGCCATGAAGTATTGACCTCAATCCCTTTTCCATCCGCAATTATTTGTTTCAAAATTTTCGTAATAATCTCTCTATTTTTTTCAAAAGGATAGAAACCAGCTGGATCGTAACGCTGGATCAAATCAAGATGTCCAAGAACGGAATAATCCTTATATTGTTGTATTACATTTAATAATTCTTCGTAATATTCATCGTTATATTCTTTTTGACTTCTTCCTTGTTGATATTCTCCTGTCCAAAATTCTAAATCACGAATTTGATGAATAGAAAGAATAATAAAATCAAAGCTATACTTTTTATACAGTTCTTCGAATTGTGCAATGGTATGACTTTGCATTCCAAATTCCATTCCAGCTTTTAATCGAATTCGATTTCCATATTTTTCTTTCATACGATTAAATTTTTCAAAAAAAGCCGGATAATCCACATTGGCAATGGGTTCGCCATGACGATATTGAATATCTCCCCAAGCCCAATCTCTTTTGATTCCATAATCCACATGGTCCGTGAAACAAAGCTCTTCTATTCCTTTTTCTATCGCATCCAAGATAACTTGTTCCATATCGTAAGTACAATCGTCGCTAAATTCCGTATGTAAATGATAATCAATATAATCTTTCATGATAGCTCCTAAACTGTAATTTCAACTTGATTTCCTTCAAAGGCAACAACGCAGCTTTCGTAGTATCCATCACCTGTTGTTCTAGGACCTGAAACTACTTCGTATCCATCCGTTTTTAATCTTTCCGTTAATGCATCAACCGCTTCTTTACTACCAACTGAAATTGCCAAATGAATAAATCCTGTACGATTCAATCCTTTTTCATCGTCTGTCATATTTGGCTTTGTCATAATTTCCAAACGAGTAAAATCATCAAATGTCAAAAAATAAGACTTAAAATCCGTTTTCTTATTATGATAGATTTCATTACTTTTTGTATTAAAGTATTTGCAGAAAAATTCCTTACACCCTTCAATGTCGTTAACATACATAGCTACGTGATCAATTCTCATTATTATACTCCTTTTTTATGATAAATCTTTTCTATACAAAGTATATCCCTTTCAATGAAACTTGTCGACTCTCGTAAAAAAAGAGGTGGAATATCCACCTCAAGTCTTACTCGTGTTCTTTATAGAAAGTAATGGCAGCACCTAAAAGGTTGGCATCGTTACCTCCTTGTGCTTTATAGATTTGTGCTCTAGGAATTGGGAATGGGAAAGCTTCATAGTAAGAAGTCAATTTTTCTTTTAATCTTTCCATATACAATTCGTTATCACTAATACCTCCACCAATCACAACACGCTCTAAATCGTTGATGATTTGAATATTGAAAATGGCTTTGGCAAGCTCAGAAAGGCAAATATCCAAAACTTCATTGGCTTTTTCATTACCTTCTTGTACTAGATTCATGAATTTAATACCATCCAACGTTTCATCTTGTAACACTTCTTTGGCGATACGAATCATTGATACGGACGAACATTTTTCGGCTAAGAAAGCACCAAATTTTTCTTTAAATATATCTCCGGCTAAAAGAATGGAGATTTCTCCGGCACTATTATTGGCTCCATGATGCACTTGTCCATTTAAAATGAAAGTACAACCAAGTCCTGTCCCAATCACAATAACGGCTCCATTGTCAATTCCTTTTAAAGCACCCATCTCATGTTCACAAATGGCAGCACTTTTAGAATCGTTTTCCAAAGAAATTGGTAGCCCAAAATAAGCTTCCACTTCTTTCTGGTATTCACGACCATGGTTGTATTCTAACGCGCCTCCTTGAACAATAAAACCATTTTTCTTATCAATGGTTCCTGGTAATGAGAAAGCTAATCCTTCAATGTCTTCAAACTTTTCAACTACACTTTTTAGCGCTTCCAAATAATCTTCGAAATTAGTTCTTGGTGTAGGAACTTTTCCTTTTTCTACAATCGCTAAATCTTCCATTAATGCCCATTTAATAAAGGTTCCACCCACATCAAACGTTACAATTCTTTTCATAATTCTTCTCCATTCGTTTCAATTACTCTCTTATACCAGTAAAAACTATCCTTTTTATATCGTTCAAATGTTCCTTCTTGTTTATCGTTCACATCAACATAAATAAATCCGTATCGTTTTTCTACATTTCCTGTTGAAAGGGCAATTAAGTCTAAGGCAGACCATGGCATATATCCAATTACTTCCACACCATCTTCAGAAATAGTCTGTCCTAAAACTTCAATATGAGAACGAAGATATTCGATACGATAATCATCGTGAACACATCCATTTTCTAAAGTATCATAAGCTCCTAATCCATTTTCAACAATCATAATTGGTAATTCCCAACGATCATAAAATAGATTCAACACATAACGAAGCCCTACTGGATCAATTTGCCAACCAAAATCATTTTTTTTCTAAATAAGGATTTTTTAGACTTGTTGACAGATTTCCACTTGACTTTTCTGCATTACGATCGTTTCCTACACAATTGGTACTATAGTAGCTGATGGCAACATAATCCACTGTACCCGCTTTTAAGATTTGTTCATCTTCTTCATTTTTTTCAATACGAATTCCTTTTTTATAAAAATATCGATTCATATATTTCGGATATTTTCCACGAATCATCACATCCCCACAAAAACAGTTCTTTTCTTGACACACTTGTTGAGAAAGTAACATATCGTCTGGATGACAAGTGAGTGGATAATCGACCATAGCTGCAATCATGCAGCCAATTTGAAAATATGGATTGATTTCATGCCCTAATTTTACGGTTAATGCACTAGCTACAAATTGATTATGAAGACATTGGAAACGAAGCTGTTCGGTGTTTCTTGGATCACGAATTTTTAAATTGACACCACAAGCAGTCATAATCCCAAAAGGAACAGTGGCACAATTGATTTCGTTAAAAGTCATCCAATAACGAACATCGTCTTTATATCGTTCAAAAAGTGTTTTTGCGTATTTCACATAATAATTAATCATTTCTCGTTTGGACCATCCCCCCTCAATAGCCAAGGCATAAGGAGGTTCATAATGGGAAATGGTTACGATTGGTTCAATATTATATTTTTTTAATTCCGCAAATACGGAATCGTAGAACTGCAATCCTTTTTCATTTGGCTTTTCTTCTTTTCCTGTTGGATAAATTCGTGTCCAAGCAATAGACATACGATACGATTTAAATCCCATTTCTGCCATAAGAGCAATGTCTTCTTGATAATGGTGATAAAAATCCGTAGCTTTGTGCGAAGTATACAAATAACCTTCTAATACACCATCGGTTTCCATTCGACCATGTTCTCCACACGCTTGTACATCAATGACGCTGATTCCTTTACCATCCTCATTCCAAGCTCCTTCGATTTGGTTCGCTGCACTACTAGCGCCCCATAAAAAGTTTTTCGGAAATAAATTTTTCATAGTGTTTCTCCTTATTTCTATTCTATCGCAAATAGCTGATGTAAATCATACATCAGCTATATATTCTGGATAGAATTATGGGTAAAATTAATTAATTATTTTGCGCTTCTTGAATACGTTTTTGTTCCGCTTCGTATTCTTTTTTGTCAGCCATTTTGAAGAATGGATACCAACAAATTAAGTGAATGATGAATGCTCCAATGATTGCGATTCCAAAACGGAAACCACCGATTAAGAAGGCAGAAATGTTTGATGGAACTACCCAAGGAATACTTAAGGCAACTGTCGGGTTCATTCCAGCACCAGCTCCGAATAATCCTAAACAAGCCATTCCGAAGACACCACCAACAAGAGGTGTTAAGATCATTGGTACTAAGAAATATGGGTTTAAGATAATTGGTAAACCAAATAAGATTGGTTCGTTAATATTGAAGATGTTTGGAACGATACCAACTTCTCCGATAGCTTTAAATTTTTCAGATTTTGCACGACATAATAAACAAGCTAACGATAATGTGTTTCCTTGACCACCTAAGTAGCAGAATGAACCAATTAATAATGCAGCAGAATATGGAAGTGCAGCTCCTGGATTTGCCATATATACTTCAATGTTTTGCATGTTCAATTGTAACAAGATTGGGAATAATACCCCTAACATTGGTGCTGGGTGGATACCGAAGAACCATCCAAGGTTTAAGATTGTTTGGAACAAGATAATTGTCCAAGGTGTAATCGCAAAACTTAATAATGGTTTTGTGAATAATGTATATAATAAATCAAAGATATTTCCGTAAGAAGTTAATCCAATTAAATAACGAACAGCTAAGATACCTGCGAAAATAATCATCGATACAAAGATTGGACTTAATGAGTTAGAAACCATTGGTGGCACAGATTCTGGTAATTTCATTTTTAAGTTCTTTTTCATTAAACTGCAATATATCATAGAAATAATAACTCCAGTAATCATCGCAACAAAGATACCTTGGCTTCCTAAGTACGATTGTTGAAGAACGTTAAATGTTTGATCTCCTACTGTTAAAGTTTGAGGTTGTAAGATAATGAATGTTGCCAAAGAAAGAATAGCTGCATTTAAACCATTTTCCCCTTCACCTTGTGCATGGTTATAGGCGATGGCAGGTGCGATATAAACTGCCATTAAGCTTGTAGTAGCACCAACAATGGCATTCATATGTACACCAATACCTGTACTAGTTAGGAAGTTTTGCCATGGTTCAAATGGAATAGCTGCTAAGATTGAAATAGCCGCAACACCCATAGTAACTACCAAAGTTGTCATCATCCCAGACATAATGGCTGTGATCAATTTATTACTAGCGATTTTTTCTGCCAAAGGACCCATGATACCTTCAAGAGTCGATTGGAATTTATTCATAAAATTCATAATACCTTTCTCCTTATTAATTATTCTAAATCTTCCCCATTGGAAGCAATGACCTTTTTATACCAATAGAATGAATCTTTACGAATACGAGCTAATGTTCCATTTCCGTCGTCATCTTTATCAACATAAATGAAACCATAGCGCTTACGCATTTCTCCAGTACCAGCACTCACAATATCAATAGCCGACCATGCTTGATATCCAATTAGTTCTACACCATCTTCACAAATGGCCTTTTCCATTTCAACAATGTGTTTTCTTAAGAAATCAATTCGATATGTATCGTGAATTGCTCCATCTTCAGCTACTGTATCTTTTGCTCCTAATCCATTTTCAACAATCATCAATGGTTTTTGGTACGTATTCCATAATTTATTTAATGCGACACGTAATCCTTTTGGATCAATACCCCAGCTCCATTCACTCGATTCTAAATATGGGTTTTTAATTCCCATCATGTGATTTCCACCAGCGCTTTCCCCAACAGGAGTTGCACTAATGACATGCGAATTATAGTATGAGAATGCAATGTAGTCGACAGTTCCATCCATTAATACTTGATCATCGTCTTCTTCTTTTTCTAAAACGATACCTTTGCGTTCGAATTCTTTAATCTTATAATTTGGATAATATCCGCGACATTGAATATCTAAATAGAAATCTTTAATTTCTCTTGAAAAATCAATTTCAGCCAATACATCGTCTGGATTGCAAGTGTTTGCGTAAGACAATAAGTACGCAAGCATCATTCCCACTTTGTTTTCTGGATCGATTTCATGGGTTAGTTTTACTGCTTTTGCACTGGCAATCAAAATGTGATGAATTGCTTGATTTAATTTTTGTTCATTCGATTCCGCTTCTGTGATACCAATCATTTGATATCCACGGCAGAAGTTGATTTCATTAAAAGTCATCCAATACTTAACTTTCCCCTTATATCGAGTTAAGATGGTTTCTACATATTTCATGAAAAAATCCACAACCTTACGATTTGCCCATCCATCGTATTTAGTCGCTAGATGAAGTGGACAATCAAAATGATTCATAGAAACAAAAGGTTCAATACCATACTTTGCACATTCATCAAAGATTTGATCGTAGAATTTCAATCCTTCTTCGTTTGGTTGTTCTTCGTCTCCATTTGGGAAAATACGTGTCCAGTTAAGCGATAAACGGAATGATTTGAATCCCATTTCACCAAAAAGGGCGATATCTTCTTTCCAGTGGTGATAAAAATCTGTGGCAACGTGTGATGGATAGTATTTATTTTCGTCCACATACGCACTCGCTCCACTTGGAATTTCACTTCCAAACTTTAAAGGAAGCTCTCCCGTTGTTCCATCGGCGTATTTAATCGAAATCATTCTTGGAATTCCATGAATACCATCTCCTCCTGTTACTGTATCTTGAACAGAAAGACCTTTTCCACCTGAAACATATCCACCTTCGTATTGGTTAGCTGCTGTAGCAGCTCCCCATAAAAAATCTTTAGGAAATCCCATAGTTTTCTCCTTTACTCATTATTCCAAACCAATATTTTCACTGATTTTTCCGGCTACTCCATTTTCAAGAGGAAGCCATTCCATTGCCTTTTTAATATACGTATCCCAGAAGTCCCATTCGTGAGCACCTGGTCCTGTCACATACGTATGTTTGACTCCACAATCTGTTAAAACTTGTTCAATCACTTCATTTTTCTTTAATAAGAAATCTTCCGTTCCACAAGCCATATAAATATCTGGGAAATCTACCTTTTCTTTCGAAAGCGTTTCAATTATATATTTTGGATTTTTATCACTGAACAAAGACGCTTCTAAATCTTGACCATACACACGTTTTTTATACGTATGCGTTTCTCCTGGAAACATAGGTTCTTTGACTTCAATCAACATTTCTTCATCCATTACATAGGCTCCTGATAAAGAAATAATAGCGCCAAACGTTTCATGATATTTTAATCCATTACGCATAGCTCCAAAACCACCCATGGAAAAACCTCCAATGTATGTGTCTTCTCGTTTATGCGATAAAGGGAATGTTTTTCTTGTGAATTCAATCAATTCTTTTCCTACAAATTCTCCATAGTAGTCAACCCCTTGATCCAGATACATACTGTTATCTCCCGAAGGCATCACTACACAAAGATCGGCATCTTCTGCATATTTTTTAATACGCGTATTAAATAACCAATCGGTATAGTTTCCAATTACACCATGAAGTAAATATAAAGTTTTATAAGGTTTTCCTTCTTCTCTTCTTGGCATACCTGGGAAATACGTTTTATCCGTTGGTAAAATCACAAACACTGGAACTGTTCTTCCTAAACATTCCGAATGAAAGTTCACTTCAAATACTGCCATTTTGTTTTCTCCTTTCCATTTCCTTCCTCTTCTTTACGCTTTAATTATAAAAAATGAGTCCCATTTATTCTTTAGGGATATGTGCGCATTCTTTACTAATCTGACTCTTTTTTTTCTTATAACTTTATAAAAATGAGCATATTAGACAATTTTTCTTTCAAAAAGTTGATTTTCACCTATTTTTGTCCATTTTCCTACCAAAAGAAAAAGGAGTGGACTATTCCACTCCGGAATAATTGAAAAATTTGCTCAATCCCATTGAACAGGAAATATTTCAAACCAAACCATTTCATTCGGCTTCACAAACAATGTAAATTGTAAGATACCCGATTCACTGCTTTTTTCCATAACGCGCATATCGTATGTCGTCTGATTTTGAATAAATTCAAGTTCTTCTTTTCCAAGATACGTATTGTTTGTCATCTTCTTCCTTTGTTCAAGGATACTCTTTTCTTCTGAAATAATATATTCTCGAATTCGTCGAATATTTGAAATACGAATCACCTGTTCCAATATATCTTGATCGTCAAAAAGAGTTCGTATGTCTTCGTAAGATATTTTACATTCTTCCTTTTGATAATAGGACATATTAAAATGTTTACGATTAAAACAGATTCCTGTATAACGATAAGGACTAGACTTCGAAACAATCAACTTATCGTCTTTAAATAATATTTGTTTACCTAGTTTCGAAAGTGCATATAACACATGAAAAGAAGATTTATCTATTCCCTGTTTTATCACAAGACCAGAGTTGCCTTCTTTTTCGTCTTGGAAAGTATCGTATACGAATAAATCCGAATTTTCAAACAAACAACTAATCATACCTAACATCCAAACAGGTTTCACAAAACTATCGTTAAGCATGTTTTGTTTTTCAAATGTAGTATTCCAATTTGTGACAAAAACAGGAATATTTTCATATCCACATTTGTCCAAGGCACTACGGAGTTTTTTCATTTCAATCTGTAAATAATACGTATCCAACAATCGTTCTACATATCGTAAAGAATCTTGTTTATGCACGCAACGATAAGGATAGACATTTACAGAAAAGTAGTCTGGTAAATAGGAATGTTCTTGAAGACACTGGATTTCTTCTTCCTTCCAATCGTAAATATCCATTCCATATCCACCAATTGTCTGATCTTCTTCCCAGGCATGAATCGTTTTCGAAACCGTATGAAAAATAGAAACATATTCTTCAAACGAGAATATCGTTCTTTCATATTGAATTTCCCATTTCCAATCTGCAATCGAAGAAGCGTAACGATAGAACACATGCGATAAAAACGCTTGTACTCTTTCCATATATTCTTTTTTTGAAAAGTTGTAATACGATTCTTCTTTTATCCCTAATATAGTGGCATGGGTAATCACATTTTGTACTCTTCCACTTAATTCAATCAACGGAGAAATTTTGTTCTCCAAAAGAAAATCTAAAATTTGATCCACTTTTGAATAATCAAAATCGTGATTTTTTTTCACCAAAATATCTTCATCCAACAAAAAAGGAATACGTACATATTCAAAATAAATCTTGTCATGGGTACGAATTAAATCCTGACAATATGTATAGCTTAGTAAACAATGCGCATCTTGAATTCCTATCACTTTTGACCAGGATTTTGAATATGACTTGGAATGAAAAACAGAAATTTCATTTTCATAATACGTACTACGATTTTCTTTGGCGTTGTTTAAAAATGTCTTTTCTACCATTTTCATTAATTCTTGATTCCCGAGATACGAATGATTCTTTTTCATCTTCGTTTGGCGAAATTGTAAAGGAGAAATCCCTGTTACTTTCTTAAAGGTCTTGGTGAATGTTGCGGTATCTAAAAAACCAACTTCTAACGCCACATCCGTCACCGATTTTTCTTTTTCCAATAAAAGACGCTTGGCTTCATGAATACGAATCCCATTTAAATACTGAATCATACTTTGATTGGTTTGTTTCTTAAAGTTACGCGTAAAAGTTGAAACAGAGAAATAGAATTGGTTACAAATGTCTTCTAATGTGATTTTTTCTTTAAAATGGGTATGTAAGTATTTACGAGCCTGATACATACGGTCATCTTCCCAATTGTCATCGTTCACCGAATCTCGTACATACTCTTTCATCAAAATGGATAAAAGATTATAAAAATATCCTTTTTCTTCAAATTTATTTTCCCCCATCACATGACTACGCAATAGTTTTGAAAAAGCTTTTTTGATCAGATAGTGATTTTTTGTCGCATCAATAAATGTATCGCAATAGAATTTCAAACTCTTTTTTCCCGAAGCCTGCATCAAATCTTCATAATCCACTTGCAGCATGGCAATTATGGTATCCGAAGAAGCTTCCATGCTGTATAGCTTTCCAAAGTTCATGACATAGAGTTCCCCTTTTTTTAATTCGACGCTTTCTCCTTCAAAAATCAAGTTAGCGTGTCCTTCCAACAAAGAAAAAACAGTTATACTTTTATTGATCTGATACTCTGTTTGTGAAATCCCACCAGAAAAAACAATCTCATACTGTATTTCCATAACTCTCTTTACTCCTACTTAACAATCTGAAAAATTTGTTCATCTATATTTCATACTATGGTATCTCAAAAAAAAAGACAACCACATTGTGATTGTCTAATTATCTTTGTATACAAAAGTACTAATATTTTCTATTGAACTCAATTAATTTATCATTAATTTTTGAAAGCTTTTTCTGAATCTCTTTCTTACTATTCTTCTTGATAGGAATTATCTTTTCAACTTCTTCCTTGAGTTCCTTTTCCTTATCCTTTTTCAACCAAAGAAGATATAAAAGGAGCAATCCACAAGAAAGAACAATACCTAAACAAATCCAAATGGTAAAATCGGTTCCAAATAAGCGTTGGAAAAAGCTTTTCTCATTCATTTCTGAAGGCTCTTCTACTTCTTCTATTTCATCAAAGGATGTTTCCTCACTAGGTTCCAATTGTACTTCTACAACTTCATCCTTTTCTTCCAATACAGAAGGTTCTTCTTCACTTTCTGAGACGATAATTTCTTGTTCAAAAGAAGGCGTTTCGTTATTTTCCAATGATTCTTCTACGATTTCTTCCAATACAGAAGGGTCTTCTTCACCTTCTATCACAAGAATTTCTTGCTCAAAAGAAGGCTCTTCTATAATTTCTTCCTTTTTTTCCAATTCGGATGGTATTTCAATTTCATCCAAAATATCTTCTGTTTTTTCTTCCACAGTTTCTTTTAGAACAACCACAGAATCTTCTTGTGACATATTCATCGCATAAGTAGTGTCTTGGGATACAGGGGCTACTTCTTCAAACTCTGGGTGATGCTGGTAAACATATAACCAAATATTGTCATCCTCATCAATAGTAAAAGTCATCCATTTTTGGTGAATCAAGTCTAAGATCGACAAGAAAGTGACGATTACTACGTGTTTGGTAGCACAATCCTTATAAACTTCTTCAAAAGGAATCGGATCTGTACGGTCTTTGAACTTTTCTTTGACTTGTTCCAAACGTTCTTCCAACGAAATTTCTTTGATTGTAATCTTCGTTTCGTAAGGTTTTACAATCTTCATACGATTTAAGACACGATTCATCGCTTTCATCAGCTCATATGGCGACTGTTGTTCCAATTCGTTCATTTCCACAGGAACTTTCCAATCTTCGACCACAGAAGCAACAGGTCGAGTAAACTGTTGTTGGCGATTGTCATACTCTTTTCTCAAAGTATTCGATGCTTCTTTAAAACGTTGGTATTCAATCAATCGTTCTACCAGTTGATCACGTGTATCTTCTTCGTATTCTTCTTCTACGACAACTTCTTCTCGTGGTAATAGCTTTCTTGACTTATACTCGATCATGGTTGCCAATTCGACCAAATACTCGGAAGCGATGATCAAATGAATATCCTGCATCGCATGTATATATTCAATATACTGTGTTGCCAATACATCCATATCCAGATCCATTAATTCTAATTTATTTTCTTTAATTAGATGGAGCAATAAATCTAAGGGTCCATCAAATTGATCTATTGTAACTAAAAAATCCACATTCGTTCTCCAATGTGGATTATATCATGAGATTCACTTTTGCACAAAGTTCTTATTTTTCAGCTGGTTCCCATTTACAACGAACTGGAGAAACGATAGCTCCTTCTTTTTTTAATGCTGTAAATACTTTATCAACAACTTTACGATCCAATCCTGTTAATTTAGCAACATCCCCTGCAGAAATTGGTTTTCCAGCTTCTTTCATAGCGTTTAATACTTGTTCTCTTTCCATATGTTAGTCCTCCTTAAGTTAGCTATAGTTTACCATACTAAAAGAAAGGATGGAAATGATATGCTCTGTCTATTAAAGAAGAGTATAATAATTGTATATTTGTGAGGTACGAAACATGTTTTCTTTAGCTTTGATGATGATGAAAAAGAATCTAAAATCATCCCTATTCTATTTATTTATGATGACACTTACCATAGCCATCAATTTCATTTTTACAGCCACTTCCAACACACAGTTATTAGGACCTAATGTCGCTGTTTTTGGATTAGAACAAGGATCTGGCACATTATCACAAATGTTACAAATAGTTCCTGCTAGCGATTATTTGAACGCAACCATTGTAATATTTTGTTGCTTCTTAATTTTCTATATCAACAACAACTTTATTTATACGAAAAAAAAATGAGATTGCCATTTTGACAGTATCTGTTGCCAGTGTTTCACAAATTATCGTTTATTTTCTTTCACAAACCGCTTTAGTCTTTTTGATTGCATGTATTCCAGGCATACTTTTTGGATACTTGGGTGTACAAGCTTTCTTTACGATTATCGCCCAAATCATGCACACCACTCCGGCTAGCCTTAGTGCACAAAGCTTAATTCAAACTTTCATTCTTATTGGTACCATATTCATCTATGTTGTCTATTTTGTGTTTGCGTATATTTATCGGTTAAAAATTAAAGACTTGTTGGCAACACAAAATGCCGTAAGATTAAAAAATCTACCACCAGAGCGTACTTTGCCCGATTGGATCTTCTTAATCCGTTACTGAAAACTTATAAAAAGCTAAAAGCTTTAATGTTTCATTCCTGCTT
>JAUNDJ010000058.1 GCA_030526175.1 Bacillota bacterium | reverse complement strand
ACTCACGTAGTCAGCTTGGAAGGCTGAAGTTCTACCATTAAACTACACCTGCATTTTAAAAAGTGGCTGGGGTAGCTGGATTCGAACCAACGAAATGACGGAGTCAAAGTCCGTTGCCTTACCGCTTGGCTATACCCCAATAAGTGGTGGAGAGAGGCAGATTCGAACTGCCGAACCCGAAGGAACTGAGTTACAGTCAGCCGCGTTTAGCCACTTCGCTATCTCTCCAAACAAAAAACCGATACGATCGGTTTTATTCAACAAATGGAGCAGGTGATGAGAATCGAACTCACGTAGTCAGCTTGGAAGGCTGAAGTTCTACCATTAAACTACACCTGCATAAGTGGTGACCCGTGGGCGATTCGAACGCCCGACCCCTTGATTAAAAGTCAAGTGCTCTACCGGCTGAGCTAACGGGTCAAAAAAATGGTGCCGACTATAGGACTTGAACCCACAACCTACTGATTACAAGTCAGTTGCTCTACCAATTGAGCTAAGTCGGCATTTCATTTACGCTTTCCTTAAGCGCATAAATATAATATCACTTCCACATATATGTGTCAACAATTTTATAAAATAATTTAAGAAATTAAATTTAGTATTCCACAAAGCCCTATTGTTACATATACAATCTTCTTTAACAATTCACTATCAATACGATTTACAACACGTTTTCCTAGATATCCTCCTAAAACAATTCCTACAATCCCATACAAAATCACAAGCATATACTCCATAGATAAAATACCATTGATCAATCGTAAAATAGTATTATAAATTCCATTTATTAAAAAGAAAGCAGTAATCGTTCCTAAGTATTCTTGTTTCTCTTTTGTTTGCGACATAAAGTATAAAACCATCAATGGTCCTCCAATGCCAAAAAATACATCACAAAGTGCACTAATAAAAATAAACAATATCGATATACCTAAGCTAAACTTTTCGGTTTTTGTATTTTTGGCAATAAATAAATAATAAACAGACAACAATAATAAAAAGAGTCCAAATATTTTTTTCATCAAATGTTGATCTACACTTGTGGAAAAGCGCATCGCAAAAAAACAAATCACAACATACAACAATGCTGGAGGAATAATCTTTTTAAAATTTACATGTTTTCTATACGTTAATACCATCGATGCATTTAAAAATACACATATCGCGATAGAAATTCCTGCAGCTTGTGGTAATGCATACATTATTGGAAGAAGCATCATTAATACAATCCCGCTTCCAAAACCCGTTATTCCCTGTACCAGTCCTGCTACAACCGATACCAATCCAATCATCAATTCCATAATTCTCACCCAAAGAGCATTGTATCAAAAAATAGTGTCTATTACTAAACACTATTCCTTTACTAGAATTCAATTTCTACTGGTGGAGCTGTAAATGAACAAATCTCTCCTTTGGCATTTTGAAGATAATACACTTCCGTATTTCCATCTCCTGCTTGATACATTCCTTTTAAATTCGGATATGCCTCTAACATATGTTCTTGCGCTTCTACTCTTTCGTCCAAAATAGCTTCTGCACTCAAACGAATCCATTTTCCTTCGGCCATACCCGAAATTTCAATTTTTGGATTCTTTTTCAATTGATCCGCTACCGCTTTTTTCTTCCCTTTTTGAATATACAACTTTCCTTCAAAAATATCCACAGTACCAAAAGGACGGACTCTAGGCTGATCCCCTTCTACTGTAGCCAAATAGTATGTTCCACATTTTTTCAAAAATTCATAAGCTTGTTGCATAGTTTTTTCCTCCTTTACTCAATTATAGTCCCATTTCCACTAATTTTCTAACCGTATTCGCTGTTCGAATCGTTAAATATTCTCCAATCCCCGGTGCTGCTGTCTTTTTCCACCAATTCGCTTTTGCATGTTTCTTCAAATCAAACGACCAAAAGATAAATTGATTATACATTTCTATTTGTTCCAATCCTTCTGTAGGATCACCAATTAAAGAATAAATATGTTCGGGTGTTGTTTCTGGAAATACAAAAATCAGATTGTCATAGATTTCCTTATTCTCACTTCCCCACCACGAAGGCGCATGAGAAAGAGCATCCTTTATGATAGACAATTCTTCTACAAGGACTGGAATGTCCAATCCAAAATGAGCAACAATCAATTCATGAATCCGCAAAGAAAGCTCTTCTTTCGATTTGTTACTACAAAACAGAACATTTCCACTGTTTAAATACGTTTTAACACTTGAATATCCAACATCTAACATCGCCTTTTTTAATTCAGCCATCCCAATCTTATTTTTTCCACTCACATTAATCCCGCGTAATAAAGCTACATACTTTTTCATATTATCTCCTATACTTTTTATATTCCAGAAACAAAAGAAGAGCACAAGGAAGTAGCGCTTCCCATTTCAACAAATACAAGTAAAACAACAATAAGAAAACAATTCGTACGAAATTAAACTTCTTTCCTCTTTCATATGCATCTTTTATTTCTTTCTCATCCGTTTCCTTCACCATTAATGTAGATGATATATAATCGAACGCAAGACATGGAAAGAAAACCAAACAAATCCAAAAAATTTTTTGTACTTCAATCAAACCAAAATAGTACAAAACAAATACAAGCACAAATAGAACAACCAATCCACTTATCGTATTTTTCTTTGCCATCACAAAGTTTTTCTTCACATCCTCATCAAACAACAAAAGCTTAAACATATTTTCCCTTTCTAGAACACAAGAGAATACGTGATCGTATTATATTCTTCATTGATACAAACATTTACATGAACAGCTTCTATATCTAGTCTATACCCATTATTTGGCATTACATAGCGCAAAATCCAATTTTCTTCTTGTTTACGAAGCTGCAAGATTAGGATTCGATCTTCTAAACTACAATTCTTACAATTGTCGATTCCCACTTTTAAAAGGGAATCAAACAATTCGATTTGTTTACTAAAATCCATCATCGAAAACGAATCGTATATCGTAGTTCGAACAACAATCTTCTCTTTTTCTATCACACCCGCATATCGATTCAAACAAGCGTTTAATGCCAAAGAATTGGTCATCATCGAATTGAAATGGAAATCGATTGTATTTGATAATTCAATGAACTCTTTTTCCTCTTTTATAGAAATATCATGAACTTTGTGAAGAAGCTCGTGCAAAAAGTTAAAATTATTCTCATATTGTTCACTTAACAATTGAATATGTTCTTGCGAAAGCCTATTCCGTTCAGTTTCTGTAGCCAGTCGAATCTTTAGCTGTGTTGAATCTAACATTTTAAAATATAAATAGATCATCACTACATTCGAAACTATTAGACAAACCATGATAAATAAGACATTGGGATACTTTTTAATCAGTTCAAAATTATTTTTAATCACCAACAAAAACACCATTGTGGTAATCGGAATAGACAATATGAGTAAAGATGTTTTATCCATATCGTGCTTTGCCTTATACCGAAATATAGATACCGTAATGAACGAAAACGCATATGTAAGCAATAAAGAAGCTATTAATGAAATAGTATGCACCCCAATATACATACAGATTATTTCACTCAAAGAAACAGAAATAAAATGAAATATAGACAACAATCCTGCATCCAAAATATTTCGTTTATATACAAAAATAGATAACACAAAAAGAAGAACTAAAAAACTATACGATCCCCAGGCATTTGGCCCATATAAATTAAAAATCGTTAGTAAAAAAGAACATATGGTAATTACGAATAGTTGTACGTATTGGTTGTCTTTTGAGAACAAGCGTATATGAATGGAATGGAAAATTAGAAAGTTCATAAAATTAAAAATCAACATGCTCTTCTACTCAATCTTTCTACATACGCATTTTCAAATCCCTTTTTATAAAATCTAGAAACAGGAATCTTTTCTCCATTTATTAGAACAATATCGTTTTTCTCCATCTTTTCCACATACAAAAGATTGACTACAAAACATTTATAACACTGACAAAAGTCATATTTCGAAAGCGTATCCACCCAGTATTTTAATGGATGAGGCGCTTTATACACGATTTCGTTTGTACAATGAAGAAGGGTGTGCTTATCCAAATATTCAATATATAAAATATCTTTAACTAATATTTTTCTTTTCGATATTTTTTCGTCCACAAAACCATATTCTTTATAAAAATAATGGTTCAGTACATCTTCCATCTCAATAAAAAATTCTTTCTCCAAAATCGGCTTAATGAAATATCGTTCAGCACGAATCTTATACCCTTCAATCAAGTATTTCTTATACGAAGACGTAATAATTATTTTACAATCCGAATGTATCTCTCGAATCTTTTTTCCAATATCAATCCCATTTTCTTCTCCGATTTCAACATCCAAAAATAAGATATCAATCGAAGAAATTATTTGAAACTACTCTTCGGAAGAAGCAATAACAGAAATCGTATATTCCATATTTTTCTTATCCATCAGTTTCTTGATCAAACGTTTCAAATGTTCAATATCTTCCAAATGATCTTCATAAATCGCAATTCTCATGATTTTTCACCATCTTAACAATAATTCTTCATTCGTAAAAAAACAAGTTTTCAAGCCTTCCTCTTAGTCCATAATCTTGCGTGATAATCCAAACTTCTTGTGTTCAAATATAAACTTTTGAAAAAATAGAGTTGGAGGAAACATATGAATCGAAACACACTATTTCTGTATCTCTATTGGATATCTTCAGCAAAAATACCACTTATTCTCATCGCTCTCACTTTTCTTTCTATCAACATTCTTAATACCTATGTGAATAAACAAAATGTGATTGCCCTAGAAAGTAACAATATGTGTCCTAGTAACACACTAGATATTTCTAAAATAAGGAATAAAGAATCGTTACTTCTTCAATTGGATACCTCGTGTTTCTGGGATATGGGCTTGTTGTTTATGGATGAAAATCATGCCTATTATGTATTTGAAGGAAATCGCTATGAAGAAATCGAATTTAATCTTACTTCCGGAACCTTTTTTAAGAATAAGGATTCAAAAGAAGCTATTGTAGGAAACGCTGTAGAAACAATAAAAATAGATAAGAAAGAATACATTCAAGTTTTGAATCAAACATATGCCGTCATCGGAAAGTTTGGACAAGTGGAAAACTCCAATGCCCAACACATGATTATTATCAATGATTCCGATTTAATGAATACAAGTACTTATCAATATCTTTGGATCAACGATCAATCCAAACTTAAAAGGTTTAAGGATACTTATGGATTCAGTTATGTTCAAAACGGGATCTCCCGATGGATATCTTGGGATTTTGTCAAAAAGCTTCTTCTCATATGCGAAAACGTGGAAGTCATATGTATCAGTGTTCTAATCGGTATCTTGTACGAAAAGTCACAACATAATCAAAATCGTTTACTTGTACGAATTGGGATTGTAGAAAAGAAAATTCTTCTACGAAATACACTTTGTCTTTCGGGAATAGAATTGGGCTTCTTTTTACTCCTTCGTATTCCCCTATTCTATTTCTTATTCATTCTTGTCCTATCGTTGTTTGTTGATTTTGTACAAACAAGAAAGGGATTGGTATGAAAGAAACATTTCGTTTTATCAAACACAATGTGATTGTTTATTCCATTTTTGTACTTATAAACTCTATATTTATGACCCTTTTACTTGTTCTGATTTCTTCTTTTTCCACAAGTTTCTTTAAACAAGAAGCCATTTATACGACATACGAAGGAAAGAAGATTTATCAACTGATTGATACATTGTTCGAACAAGAAGATATGGATGAATTTCGAGAACATAACGGGATTGAAAACTTGCTTCAATATTATTCGGAGCTCAAAAAAGAATGTACGTTTGTTTCTATTTATACACAACCGGTATATGTACAAGATGCCAAAAATTCTCAATCAATCGATTTTGATACAGGAAATGGATACGCTCTAAAAACAATCGAAATGAGTCAGGAAACATTTGATTTCTATCATCTTCGTATTGAAAGTGGAAACGAAATTCCCTGGAAAGATATCAAAATTGATGACACTACCATTCCTGTTTATTTAGGAAGCACATATAAAAAATACTATTCAATCGGTGATGAAATCTCCTGTGATTACTATATGAAACCTGTCACACTTCAAATTGTTGGGTTCTTAGAAAAAAATAGTTTTGTGTATTACCAAAACCAAGTCGAGCATTATTTGGACGATACGATTGTTATTCCTTTTCCATATTATTTGGAAACATCTAATAAATTACGCCAAGAAGCTTTTATCTTATCGATGTTTCATGGACAAATTGTTTCACAACTAGAAGCCGAAGAATTACTTAGCCAATTAAACCGTATTGGAAATATCACAAATTTCACTTCTTTTACTCTATTAGGAAATTCGAGCTTACAAAATCAGATTTCCCAAATGAGTAGTATATTAACCTCGAATATGCATCTACTTGGTATTGTGATAATCCTTATATCCGTATTGTTCTTTATTATTGAAGCTTCTATTGTTTCTTTCTTGAACAAACAAAGAAGAACAAAAAATCATTTATACGATCTCTTGGGAATGAATCATACGAGTGAAAAAGGATTCTTTATCCTTTTTACGATTTGTTGCACAACCGTTTTATCTACTTTCTTACTCAGAACTATAGAAGTTTCTACCTTTAGTTTTATGATTATGGATTTACTTTGGTTAATCGTACTACATGTTGTACTAGAATAGGAGAACATATGGAAATTCGTATTCAAAATCTTTCAAAAGAATATTCAAACTCACGTCAAAAACGAATTATTTTTGAGAACACAAACTTTGAATTTGGACAAGCCTCTTCTTGTGCCATTGTAGGAAGAAGCGGAAGTGGAAAATCCACGTTATTACGAATAATTTCAGGAATGGACATTGATTATGATGGGGAATTCTTTCTAAACGGAAAACGAATAAGAAAGAACAAAGCTTCCTTTTCGAAATATCGCTTTCAGAATGTCGCAATTATAGAACAAAATCCTATTTTATTAGAAGATCGAGACGTATATCACAATCTTATTTTCCCGATTGATGTGAAAAAGATAGAAATGAGTACAGATTTAGATTTGATCGTGAATACTTTACAAATTCGAGAATTACTTGATGAGTATCCAAAAAATCTTTCTGGAGGAGAAATTCAAAGGGTAGCGATTGCCCAAGCATTGATTCAAAACCCTAAACTCGTTCTTGCGGATGAACCAACTTCTGAATTGGACGCACAAACTGAAAAAGAAGTTATGGACTTATTCAAAATTCTTCAGAAAAAGGGCATATCCTTTATTATTTCTACACATAGCCCTTACATCGCTAGTCAATGTACAAAACAATATATCATTCAAGGTCATAAGTTACTACCATACTAAAAAGGACAAGAATCTATCCTTGTCCTTTTTTATAATTCTACAATGCTTTCGATCCAATCTCCTACGAAATTAGCCAACTTCATTCTTTGACCAATAAAGCTATGATTGCTCGATATTTTCTTATATTCAATTTTCCCATCTGCTTCCTTTAATAATTTTGCCAATGGCATAAGCATACGTTCGGGAGGAGCTATCGTATCAAAAGAAGCTTCAATTAATAATACATTTTTGTTTATTAAGGATTCATAATTGTTAAGAACACTCAACTCTTGTTGGTGAAAAAGAGCATTTTCATACACATCACTGGCCGATGTCATTTTTAGACATTGTCCTTCTGTTTCGATCATAAGAAACAATTCTTTTTCCATCTTGTATCGGAATGCAGCACCAATATCATACGCTGCCATCGCCACTACCCCCTTAATAAAAGGAAGTTCTTTAGCAGCATTCAATACACTTTGTCCACCCATACTATGTCCAACTAAGAACATATTGTTTGTATCTATATCATATTGACTCGCTATAGCCTCATTATGTGCCCATTTAGCGATTGCCACTAAATCTTCTTTCAAATTTGTGAACAAATAATAACCTTCACTTCCCAAGCACCACGATGGTTAATATGAATGACAACACATCCCATGCGCATAAGTGCAAATTCTAAATCGTTATTCGTGGTATAGCCTGGAAATCCATGGGACATAATAATTGTTGGATAAGGTGCTTTATGTCGTTTATCTGGAACTAAGACATAACCATACAAATGACATCCACCACTCACAATATTGAGTTCAAATATTTCTGGACACGAAGTTGGCTCTTCGTTTTCGTATTCTACAAAAGCATGTTTCGAATTCATAAAAACTCCTATTTTTTATTCAACTGTCCTTCGGTTGCTGCAACCAGAGTTGTAGCAGTTGCTGCCCCAATCACATTTGTTGCCGTACGAGCCATATCCGCTACGCTCGAAATTGGCGCTAATAGCACAATCACTTCTACTGGTAATCCTGCGGCAGTAAATAAGGCTGTAGTTACAATCGTAGCTGTACCAGGAACGCCTACGGTTCCTACAGAAACTACAACAGCCAAGATGATTAAGAATAAATATTGAATTGGTGTATATGGAATTCCTAATACATTAATCGCAAATACTGCAAGAAGAACTGGCCAAACTCCAGAGCATCCTGGCATTCCTAAATTGGCTCCTAAACTAGCTCCAAAAGAAGCGATATCTTCATTTACTCCATGTTCTTTTAATTGCGCAACGTTCACTGGAATGGTTGCCACACTGCTTTGGGAAGTAAAAGCAACAACAGCAGCTGGCCAAAGGTCTTTAAAGAATTGAATAGGACTCACATGTCCAATCCATTTTAACAATGCACCTTCTACTAAAAACGCTTGAATAGCACATAAGACATAGACTAGAACTAAAATATTTAACAATGGTAATAATTCACTTAAAGAACTACGGCTTACCTGACGAGCAATTAAGGACAATACCGCATAGGGTGTATAGCTAATCACAATACTTACAACTTTTCCCATTACAGCATTTCCTGCATCAATAAATTGTTTAAAAGGCTCTACTTTTTCTGCATCCTTACTCGCAAGCTTATTATAAGCAATGGCTACAAGAATTAAAAAGATCACAATAGGAACCACTTGTCCAGATACCCAATGGTTTGCCAAATTTTGCGGAAACAATGAAACTAGTGTATCAATCGCCGTTGGGACTTCTTTAATCTCATAATCAGTTGCCAGTTCATAATTGAATCCTTTTCCAACTTGTAACAGAACCGATGCCCCTAGTGTAATAGCTGCTGCAATAAACGTATTTAACAATAGAAAGAATACAGTTTTAAAACCTACCGCTTTTAAGCGAATAGAATTTCCTAGATTTGTTAAACTAGCAACAATACTAAACAACAACAGGGGAATGACTAACGAAGCAATCACTCGACTAAAAATCGTTCCAAATGCAGCTATATACGTATAATGTCCTGGAAACAACAATCCTAGTACCACCCCTAAAGCTGTGGCAATCAATGTTCGAATTCCAAAGTTTACATGTTTCTTTTTTAAAAAGAACAATCCTACAAAAAACACCAAGCCGACGGCTAATGATAACCATTCTAATACAACATCATTCATATCTCTCTTCCTCTTCTTCCTTTACTATTCTGAAATCGCCCAGACTCTTGCAGGAAGTCCTGTAGCTCCTTCAATTCTTGGATACGAAACAATCACAACGGCTCCTGCTGGACTGACTTGATCCAAATTTGTCAACAATTCAACTTGTAGCTTTTCGTTTTCAAGAACGTATCGTTCACAGATTAAATCTCCATGTTCTTCGGCTACAGCAGAAGAATCTGTATCCAAGGTTTCATGCCCATTAGCGGCTGCATTACGAACTTTGTAGATATATTCCAAAGCTTCTAATGACCATCCTGGAGCATTTTCTTTTCCTTCTTCATCAATACCCGCTACGGAATCGATATCCGGCCATTTCTTTGACCAATCACTTCGTAAAGCTACTAAAGCACCATCTGGAATTGGACCATATTGTTCTTCATACGCTTTAATATCTTCTACGGTTACGGCATATCTAGCATTCGCTTTTGCTTGCTCAGAAATGTCAATGACAACAAGAGGGAATATTAAATCATTCACATCATATTTTTCAGATAAGTCTTTTCCTTTTGCGAAATGTCCTGGGAAATCTATGTGTGTTCCAAATTGTCCAGGAAATTTAAACGTTTGAATTAAACATTCGAGTTCTGGTTTTCCCCAATCCCAAACAGTTTTGGCCAATTCCACAGAACCAGCTGGAATTCCTGACCAATACGGGCTTTCATTATTTAAAGAATGCGATAATTCTATCCATTTGTATTTTTTTGCGTTTTCTAAAGCGCTCCATAATTTATAATTTGCCATTTTCTTTTCTCCTTCATAAATTTTATCGGCACAAAAAAATGCCCAAGATTTTACTCCCAGGCATCGGCAACAAATAGCGCTATCAAACTATTTTGGAGTGCATGACAAATCCGCCATACACCCAGCCTTATTCTTTGCCTGGGAGAATAGCATTCGACACATACACATTTTCATACAAGCGATACTTAATCTTTTCATCTGTCATGCTCCTTTCTTGTCATGACAGTATAGTACAGTTTATTTCCTACTTTGTCAATAGGTTTTATAGGTATTTAAGCAATATACATATTCTCGCAAAAAAAAGCCCCATTACAGGGCTAATTGTTTGACTATTCAGTTGCTCCATATTGTGCATAATATGCATCAATACGTTCTTTTAATTCTGGTTCTAAAGCGTTCTTTTCTTCTAAGTATTCTACAACTTCAGGCATAGAAACGATAGCGGCTGTTGGGAAACCATATAATTCTGCTACTTCTGTTAATGCAGTTTTGTTTCCTTTACCTTTTTCGTTACGGTTTAAAGAAACCATTAATCCAACGATTTCTACGTTCGCTGCATTTCTTACTTTTGGTACTGTTTCTTCCATAGATTTTCCAGAAGTTGTAACGTCTTCGATCATGATAACACGGTCACCATCTTGAAGTTTAGTTCCTAAGAAACTTCCTTTATCTGCTCCATGGTCTTTTTCTTCTTTACGGTCTGAACAATAACGCACTTCTTTTCCATAAAGGTTGTGAAGAGCTACGGCTGTAACTACAGCTAGAGGAATTCCTTTATAAGCAGGACCGAATAATACATCAAAATCCATACCATAAGTATTAACGATAGCTTTTGCGTAATATTCTCCTAATTTCATTAATTGTTCACCTGTTACGTATCCTCCTGCATTCATAAAGAATGGGCTTTTACGACCAGATTTTAAAGTAAAGTCTCCAAATTTTAAAACTTTACTGTCCAACATAAAATCGACAAATTCTTGTTTATAAGCTTCCATTTTGTTCTCCTTATTTCATCATGTCTTCGATAAAGTTGTAAGTTGCTACTGGATCTTCGGATTTAGTAATAGAACGACCAACTACGATATAGTCACAACCTTGTTCTTTTGCGTAAGCAGGAGTCGCTACACGTTTTTGATCATCTACAGAATCTGTAGCTAAACGAATACCAGGAGTCACTGTTAAGAAATCTTTTCCACAAGCTTCTTTGATAGCTGCCGCTTCATGAACCGAACATACAACACCATCTAATCCGGCTGCTTTGGCATTTAATGCATATTTCACAACGCTATCAATAACTTCACCAGGAATACCTAATTCATCATTCATTGCTTCTTTAGAAGTAGAAGTTAATTGTGTTACCGCAATACACATAGGAATGTCTTCTCCTTGTGCACCAGCAACTAATCCTTCTTTTGCGGCTTTCATCATCGCAACTCCACCAGCTGCATGACAGTTTGTGATATTTACACCCAATTTAGCTAAGTTTTTCATACCACCTTTTACCGTGTTAGGAATATCGTGAAGTTTTAAGTCTAAGAAAATATTGTGACCCATATCTTTTACTGTTTTAACGATATCTAATCCACATGCATATGTTAATTCCATACCAATTTTTACATAAATTGGTTGATCAAATTTATTTAAGAAATTTACTACTTCTTCTTTACTAGAAAAGTCTAGTGCAACAATTGTTTTACTCATTATTTAAACGCCTTTCCAACAGCTTCTTGAACAGAGCTGTAACCATATTTTTCTAATACCTTTGGTAAATCTTCAATAATTTTTGGACAAACATAAGGATCCACAAAATTTTGTGCTCCTACTTCAACTGCACTTGCCCCTGCATTTAAGAATTCTAATACATCTTCCGCACAAGTGATTCCACCAACTCCAATAACTGGGATATTTACGGCTTGTGCTACTTGATAAACCATACGAATCGCCACTGGTTTAATAGCTGGACCAGAAAGACCACCTGTTAAGTTAGCCAATAATGGTTTTCCCGTTTTTAAATTAATACGCATTCCCATTAGCGTATTAATCAACACGATTCCATCAGCTCCCGCTTCTTCTACCGCTTTGGCAATCGAAACGATGTCTGTAACATTTGGTGATAATTTTACATATACTGGTTTTGTTGCTGCTTCTTTCGCCATTCTTGTGATATGTGCAGCAAGCTCTGGACTTGTTCCTAGTCCAATACCACCATGTTTTACATTTGGACAACTAATATTTAATTCATACGCTTTAATGACTGGTTGATCGTTTAGTTTTTTAATAACTTCAATATAATCTTCTTCTGTAGCCCCAGCCACGTTAGCCATGATTTCTGTATCATAATTAGCCAAGAAAGGAAGTTCATTTTCAATGATTGAATCAACCCCTTTATTTTGAAGACCAATCGCATTCAACATTCCACTTGGAGTTTCGGCAATACGAGGTGTTGGATTTCCAAAACGTTCTTGTGGCGTTGCCGATTTAATCGCGATACCTCCTAATACAGAAAGGTCATACAATTCAGCGAATTCTTTTCCAAAACCAAAACATCCACTGGCAGGAATAATTGGATTCTTAAGATTCAATCCAGGTAATTTAACTGAAATATCCATTATAAAACCACCTTTCCAATTGGGAATACTGGACCGTCTTTACAAACACGTAAAGAGTGTCCTTCTTGATCTTTGACAACACATCCCATGCAAGCTCCCATTCCACATGCCATTCTTGCTTCCAAAGAAATATATCCGGATTCAAATACATCTTGTACCGCTTTTAACATAGGAAGTGGTCCACAGCTGCACACAAAGTCTGTGACAACTTGATTGTCTTCGATGGCATTGATAACAGTTCCTTTTGAACCATAAGAACCATCCATTGTCGCAATATATACATTGCATCCTAGTGCTTTAAATTCTTCTTCGTAAAAAATCGTTTCTTTGTCGTTAAATCCTAATACGACATCCACTTTTGTTCCTTTTTTCAAATATTCAATGGCTGTTTGATAAAGAGGTGGTACCCCAACTCCTCCTCCAACAAGAACAACATGTTCTTTGTCTTCGATTTCAAAACCATGTCCTAAAGGACCAAAAATATCTAAACGACCGTGTAAACGAGTCATTTTTTCAGTTCCTTCTCCCAAGATTTTGTAGATAATCACAATAGAATCTTCTTTGATTTCACTAATTGAGATTGGTCTTCTTAGGAAAAATGGAGGAACTGTGATTTCGATGAATTGACCAGGTTTTGCTTCACTAGCCATTTCACATTGAATCTCCATCTTATAGATATCTTTTGAGATTTCCTTATTCGATAAAATTTTTGCGATTTCTTGTCTCATAAATTTACCTCATTTCAATAATAATGATACCTTAAGTTGATTCGTAAGAAAAGAACTATTCTTCACCAAAAGGCTTTAATCCAAATGCGCGTTTTAAAACCGCTTTTCGAACCAATACCCCATTATACATTTGTTTGAAAATACGACTCTTTTCACATTCAACTAAGTCACTATCAATTTCTACACCACGATTGACTGGCGCTGGGTGCATAATGATGGCATTCTCTTTCATACGAGAATAACGTTCTTTATTCAACCCATATTGATTTAAGTATTCTTCATCACTCATATTCGAAACAAGAGAAGCACCTCTTTCTTTTTGAATACGAAGCATCATAACTACATCAGCCCATTCTACAGCTTCATCAAAATCCATCGTTGGGAATCCTTCTCTTTGCCATTCTTTTGGTCCGGCAAATACTAAGTTCGCTCCTAATGTTTCTAAAGCTTGTTTATTGGACATTGCCACACGAGAGTGTTGAATATCTCCACAAATGACAATATTTAATCCTTCGAACGAACCAAATTCATCGTAGATTGTTAGTAAATCTAATAAACATTGTGTTGGGTGATTTCCTCTTCCATCTCCCGCATTAATAATTGGAATATTCACATCTTCCAATTGTAAGAAATAATTATCTTCAGGATGACGAACCACAACGGCATCATACCCGATGGATTCAAACGTTTTTACTGTATCGTATAACGTTTCTCCTTTTTTTACACTGGATGTTTCGGCATTAAAATCCGATACTTTACAACCTAATTGGTATTCCGCACTTTCAAAAGAGTAGTGTGTTCTAGTCGATGGTTCAAAAAAAAGATTGGCAACCAATGCTTTTTGCATTGGTAATTGCCAATCATCGTGTGAACTATTAAAACATTTAGCATCCTCAAGGATACTAATAATCTCTTGTGCGGATAAATCTTTCATGGACAATAACGAATTCTTATTCATGTAAAAATCCTCCTTCTTAAAACAGAGTTTTTTATCCTCTATTTTTACTAGACAATATTCTATCAAATATTTTGTATTTTTCAAGAAAATCTCTCTTCACATTTTTCACACATTTCGCTGATACTTTTACGATAATCCTTTGATAGATTTTCCATGGTGATTTTTATGAAAAAAACAATATTCAACTATCTTTTACACAAAAATGAAGTATCCTTTCTATACGATTCTATCTGCACAGAAGAAGGATTAAAGCTTATGAAAACACATCATTATACTTCCGTTCCTGTCATTAACACAGAAGGCAAATATATAGGAAGTGTAAGTGAAGGAGATTTTCTTTGGAATCTTTTAGAAAGCGATCCGGACAGTTTTCTTAAACAACCGATTTCTTCGATTGTACGAGACGATTATTTAGAAGCTTGCTCAATCAATACGAGTACCGAAAAGCTTTTTCAACTCTTATTAGACCAAAACTATGTTCCTATTGTGGATGATCGAAATGTTTTCATTGGTATCGTCACGCGTAAAACAATCCTATCCAGCCTTATTTAGGCCCATATATTCTATTTTGGAAAAAAATTGTGTATTATATCTAAAAAAGAGGAATTGAATTTTATGGATATTTATATATTTATAGGATTGGCCATTATCTGTTTCATTATTAGTGCCATCCTTTCTATGGCAGAAACCAAATTTGAAGAACTAACTATCGATCAACAGAACACGTATTACACAACTACCCGGTTTGGTAGAATATTAAGTTCTGGCTTATTATTCATTAGTATTTTTGAATATGCTCCCACTAATTATCAAAAATGGATCTATTTTATCATTGCTCTATTCGGATATATGATCATGGCTGTTCAATTACCAAAATTAGCCGCTAATAAGATGGAAGATACGACTGTTTTAAATTTATTCAAGCCAATTCACACTTTATTTACCCCTTTTACATTCTTCTTACGATTAGATACGGAAGAAGAGGAAGAAGTTTCGGAAGAAGAAATTCGTGAAATGATCACTACACAAAGTGAAATTGAAGAGTCACAAAGTGAATTGATTGAAAATGTGTTTGAACTTGATGATACGAGTATTGAAGAAATTTGTACACACCGTTCCGAAGTCGATTGT
The DNA here is from genome assembly GCA_030526175.1 of Bacillota bacterium. Taxonomy (GTDB): domain Bacteria; phylum Bacillota_I; class Bacilli_A; order Erysipelotrichales; family Erysipelotrichaceae; genus Floccifex. The sequence goes on along the minus strand of JAUNDJ010000058.1, from coordinate 2,668 downwards.
TTATATTTAGAAGACGATGTCGAAGAATGGAAAAAAGACATTTTTAATATCCGACACACGTATTTCCCTGTATTTGGTGAAGACGAAGATGATATTATTGGTGTTATTGACACTCGAGACTACTTCCGTCTTCCTGCCAATGCTTCGAAAGAAGAAATTATTAACCAGGCTATGGAAAAACCATTATTTGTGAGCGAAAACACCAAAGTCGATTCTTTATTCCGCGAGATGAAGAATAAAAAGAAATTTTTTGCGATCGTTCTTGATGAATATGGAGGTGTCGAAGGTGTGGTTACCTTACACGATGTCATTGAAACGATTCTTGGTGATTTAGTCGAAGAAGACGAAGAAGACGAACCACTCGATATTCGTAAAATCGACGATAATAAATGGATCATTTATGGTTCTGCCGATTTAGAAGAAGTACAAGAAAAATTAAATATGAAGCTAGATACAGACGACAACGAAACTTTTGCCGGATATATCCTTAGTCACCTTGGATATATTCCTGAAGACCATTCTCGTTTTGAATTAAATGTGGAAGCATTAAACATTACAGTAAAAGAAGTGAAAAATCATAAAATTGGACAAACGATCGTCCTTGTTCAAAAAGGAGAAACTAAAAGCGAATGAAAAAATTAATTGTCTTATTATGTGCACTAACAATGTGTCTCAATGGATGTACTTATAAAACCACAACGACACAAACGACTTCTACTGAAAAACAAGTGGAAGCAATACCTAAAAATGAAGATTATGCAGCGTTTCTAGATGCGCTATTTATTGAAGAATTAGAAAACGACTATAATACTTTTCATACTTATGTTCAAAACGAAGCGGACTTTGGCATCAATCGTAAAAACATTGAAGTAACTCTTGGTGAGTTCTTAGCCGACTATAGTGAAAAAGAAGAATCACGAGATCAAGCAAACCTAGAAAAATTACAATCATACGATTATGAAAGTCTTTCGGACGAAGAAAAAGTTATTTATGACCAAATCATATATACTTATGATCTAAATAAAAAATTCAGTGATGAAAAATTTAAGTATCTAGATTGTGTATGGTCAGGAACCTCTTCTTCTTCCACAAGCTTATACAATCTATTTATGGAATATTCCTTTTATTCTAAACAAGACATTGAAGATTGTATTACTTTAATCAACGATGTTCCTCGTTATTTAAACGAAGTCATGGATTATACAGAAGAACAAGCCAACAAAGGTTTATTAATGATCGATTACGATAATGTTGTAAAAGGGGTAAACGATATTATCCAATCAAAAGGATCTAAGAATATCTTAAATGCACTTTCTAAAGCTATGGATTCACTCAATTTATCAAAAGAAGAGAAAAAGGATTATTCAAAACGTATTGAAAAAGCTTTGGAAGAAAACTTTTACCCTTCTTACCAAACTGTTTTAAATCGACTATCCAAAGTAAAATCTAAAATTAAATCGCATACTGGACTTGCGAACCTAGACAATGGAAAGGAATATTATCAAACTTTGTTACAATATTACACGGGTACAAATGATAACCCTGAAGATATTCGAAACAAACTAAAATCTGTTGCTGAAAATGCTCTATCCATTATTTATTCATCTTATTCTGACAAAGAAGTTTCTACTGGATTTAAGAATACGAATCAAATCATGAAATTCTTAGAAGAAAACTATACGCAAGAATTTCCTGAAATTCATTTACCAAAATATAATGTAGAAGCTTTGAGTAAAGAACAAGAAGAAGACAACATTGTTGCTTATTACGTAATTCCAGCTATCGACTATGAAGGAGAAGAAAAAATTCGCTATAACGCTCATAATTCCAGTGCTAGTGTAGACAGTCTAGATTTTTATCAAACGTTAGCACACGAAGGAATCAGCGGGCACATGTATGCCAATCAATACTGTCGTGAAAACTTTCAATACAATATCCATTATCTATTATCCAACTTAGGATTCTCCGAAGGATATGCCACATATGTCGAAGGTCGAAGTCTTCACTATTTAAAACTCGACAAGGATGCACTTAAGTGTGAAAATGCGTATATGGCTCTTAACAATGCCTATACTTGTTTAATGGATATTTCTGTCAATTACGATGGATTGTCTTATAAAGAATTCCAAAAAGAATACGGAGATTTGTTTGGTAATGACTTAAAAGATTTGTACAATACACTTTGTGAATCTCCTGGTATTTTCATGGCTTACTATTATGGATATTTTACAATCTTAGATTTACGACAATACGCACAACAAGAACTTGGTGACAAATTTGATAACGTTCAATTTAATGATGCATTACTACGTTCTGGATCCGTAAACTTCGATATTATTACGCAAAGCATTCATCGTTATATCGAAGAAAACAAATAAATTCCCTATGAACACAACCGATTTCGATTGGTTGTGTTTTTCTTATTTACATTTTATTCACGAATTCTATTTTGTATAAATAAAATTATAAACTAATAAAATCATTGATATTTATAACCTTCTTTGAATATACAATCCAGTTTTGTTTATTAGTGAAATCCCAAACAAACTATCCATTTACATCCTATTTACAAAAATATGTAAGCGCTTGCGTTAAATACTGTAGGTTGTGTATAACCTGACTTTAGGAGTTAAGTAAAAAAAATGGTGCAAAACTCGTTTTATTAACG
>JAUNDJ010000057.1 GCA_030526175.1 Bacillota bacterium | reverse complement strand
TTTTATTTTGTTATTTTTATTTTTGACTGTTATTCAACTGTTACAGCCTCTAAATCGTTTTTAAAAAGTCACGAATCGCATCCAATACTTGGTCTAAATGCGAATGGAAACAATGATCGTCACCTTCAATTTTGACTAATGTCGCATTTTCATACCAGTCCGCAAGCACTTCAGAATACGCATAAGGAACAGCGGTATCAGCGTCTCCATGACAAATTAATACTGGCTTATTAAAAGAACGAGCGCTTTTTTCATACGGTAAGAAATGATCGATCATTATGTGGTTGGTAGATAATGGTTTATCTTTCAACATAATATTTTCAGGCATGTCTTTTGAATCAAAAGGAACCCCCAAAATACTACCTTGTTCATATACATCTTTTAATACTAAAGCTGGTGAAAGCGGAATAATACAATGTAGATATTTTTGCATGATTGCCGATGCCAGTATGACCGCGACACTTCCCTGGGAATGAGATACTAGATTGACTTCTTGTACAAAATCTAAGTTTCTCACATAATCGATGGCACGGATTAATTCACTAACCCAAAGTAATAAGTGATGGTCTTTGAAATCCCCTTCACTTTTTCCATGCCCAAACATATCTAAGCGTAAGCTAATATAGCCTAAATCGTTTAACGTTTTCGAAATCGCTGTAATATGATCTTCTTCCATATGCCCGGTTAGCCCATGAACGACAATAAATAAGGGATATTTTTCTTGTTTCATGGATGGAAAATCCATCTTGGCATGAATCTGGATTCCATCACAGTTTAGATAAAATTCTTTATTCATAACTTTTCCTTTCTAAAATCTCTTTAGCATATTCTAAAATCGGTAATTCTCTTTGTTTCAATAGTTTTCCCAATTTTGAATGCGCACATTTTTCATATTCTTCGATGGCTTCTTGATACGAAAGCTTTAATGTTGAAAGATGAAACTGTTCGATTTCATCAGGCATCAAATGTTTTTCTCCAAAAGATACAATTCGACATAAGAAATAGTGATTGATATTGTGTCGATGAATCAGATTGTAATAATCACTCACAATCCCGATTGGACACAACACTTTCACTTGCACACCCAATTCTTCTCGAAGTTCTCTTTGAATGGCCGATTCTAGTTCTTCTCCTTCTTCCACGCCACCTCCTGATGTTTCAATAATGGTAACATGACCAAACTCATCGTTTCGATGTGCCTGGACGAAATAGAAATTTTCTTGTTCATCATAGACAATGGCTCGTACGATTTCTCGATCGTGATCAATATAGTCCAAGGGCCATTGTGTATCTTTCTTTTGAAGATTTAATATTGTATGCATTTTATCACCTATCCTAATAATATATTCACACTGATGAAAAAAACAATCGTTGGAATCAGGATCAAAAGAATCGTCCATCTTTTATACCAGATAACACCAACAAATCCTCGAATAAAGGCATTGGGCCAGAAATACCATCTTGTTTTACTACCCATGCCTTCGGGATAAAAGCCAGCTTGTCTAGAGATGACACCACTTCGAAACACGTGATAATTTGTGGTTGAAAAGGCTACTTTTGCTTCCTTATTTCTTTCTTCAATCAAAGTTTTGGAGAATTTCATATTTTCTAACGTGTTTGTGGATTGATCTTCTATAAGAATTAATCGCTCTTCAATTCCTTGGGACAGTAGATAGTTTTTCATCGCTTCAGCTTCAGAAATAATCTCATCATTTCCCTTTCCTCCAGAAGGAATAAAGATAGCTTCTTTTCCTGTTTTTTCTTTTTGTTCTCTAAAAAAAGCAATGGCTTGATCAACTCGTCCTTGAAGAAGCGGATATAATGTCCCATCTTCACGAATCCCACATCCTAAGATAATAATATAATCTCTATCTAACTTTGGTTTCTTGAGAGAAGCTGATATCCCACAAACAACCGCTCCCATCAACAAGCATTCAAATAAGGAATATGTAGAAGTAAAAATACTATAGAGTGCCTGTAGAATTCTTAACCAGAAGTAGGAGCCTTGGTATCCGATTCCATCTACGAATAAACCAAAGAACAAGCCGCCTAATAGTAAGATGGAAAGGAGTATACCCAATACATTCACAAAACGAAAACCTTCTTTTTGAATCAGACGAAGGTTACTTATCGACAACAATAGACTAAAAACTATGACTACGGGTGCGGTGGCCATCATAAAGTAATGTCCGGATAAGCGGATAGTATCTATAATTTCTAGTACACTATTGCCCATTAGTAGAGAATAAGCCATGAATAGAGTTGTTATACTTAACCATAACGCAAAACCGCATACAAACATGGAATGATACGAATAGCCTAATTCATCATTCGCTCTTTGAAAGTTTTTCCAGAACATGAAACTTAGACTTAGTAAGGCACATAGTACGATACACAAATGCGCTTGATAATGCGGATAGTTTAGTGTCGATAGATTGATTACTTTTCCATTTTTTTTTACTTTATAGATTGTCTCATAATTTATCTCACTTTTTCCATCACCAAATTCAACCCAAACTTCTCCTGGACCGATTGGAGAAACTTTATACGTTAGCTTCCCATCTTGTAGAAGAACATCTTCGATTTGCACGACACCATTTTCATCTTGTAGGTATGTGATATTTCCTTCTAAAGAAGTCGCAATGCTCTCTTTTAAATCGTTTCCGAAAAAGGCGTTGATACCCAAATGGATTAGAAAAAAGACGACTAGAATAATGATTGAATTCTTAAACAAACGTTTTCGTTCCTGTTGTTCTTTCATGTTTATCACCCACAATTTCTATATTCCAAGCATACTCTTCTTCTAAGAAAAAAGACAGAGCCGATATTCGCAACTCTGTCTAATTTGATTAATGTTCACCTTGGGATGGTACGAAACATTGATTGGCAAGAGAAGTTAGATCTTCCACGCTGACTTTGTCATTGACTGTGGAGATACTGTATACCATTCCTGGTACAACATCTAACCAAACAATAGTTTTGGCTTCTTTTTCTTCAAAAGTTTTAGCATCGCAATAGCTAACTTTGCCTTCTTTGATGGTTGTCCATTCAAAGTATTGTCCTGTAAATTTAGTACAATAATCTAGATCCATATCTTGGATCGATGTTTTATCGGTAGACATTACTCGTAAGTAATATCTTGTTCCATCTATATCAAATTGTACTTCCCCTAGCTTTTCTTCTCCCATGTCATAAACGAAGTATTCCACTTGGTCCGCTTTTTCGGGTACGTTAAATTGCACACCTATTTCTTGTAAGAACTCGTCTTTGTTTACCGAGCGCATTGGATTGGCAACTCCTGTATTTTGTTCCATAGTTGGCTCATTATTTTGTGGCTGTTGGGATTTCATACCTAAGGAACAAGCAGTTAATGATGCACATAATCCGGCTATTACAGTACCGGCTAAGATTTTCGATTTTTCCATATTTCTTTCCTCCTTTATCCTTGTACAGGAACAAACAATTGATTTACGATTGCGACTAATTCATTCATGGTAACAGAAGTATCGCTTGTAGTTACACTATAGACGATTCCAGGGGCTACATCTAGCCATACGATTGTTTTTTGTCCATTTTCTTCTAAAGTGAACGCTTCACAATATCCGACTTTATTTGTTTTGGCATTTTTCCAATTTCCATATACACCTGTAAATGTTTCTAAATCGCCTTCACTCATATCGTGTAAAGATAATTTGGAAGTGGCCATAACACGTTGGCTATAGTCTTTTCCTTGCATAGTAAACTGCATTTCTCCTAATAAGCCATCTTGGTTTGTATATAAAAAGTAATGTACATTGCTTACTCCTTGTGGAGCTTCTAAATAGACACCGATTTTTTGTCCAAATTCTTCTTTACTATATTCCGACATTGGATTTACCATCGTTGTATTTTCTTGCATTCTTATTTCTTCTACATTTGGTTCTTGGGCATGTGCTCTAAATGCACTTGCGCTCATTGTCATAAATACGGCAGCTGCTAATGTTCCTAAGATAATTTTTTTCATATGTGTTCCTCCTGAGCTATCTTGCTCTTCCTTTTTACATTTACAGAATATTCTTAAAAGCTAAACATAAGCTTGGCTTTTTCTTAACGTATTCTTAAAACGAAAAATCAAAATTGTTTATATTTCGTAATCACTTGCACACATATCTTGAATAAAAAATTGTGCCCGTCGCAATTTAGTGATAGAATAAAGTCCGTGTTGGAGGAGTTAATATGGAAAAATACGTCGAAATCAAACGAGATGAACTAATTCTTAGAGGAATGTTGCATATCCCAGAAGATATATCCAAAAAAGTTCCTATGGTTATCATTCTGCATGGTTTTGCGGACGATCGTAATGAAATTAATTTTGTTCATAACGAATTGTCTAGAAGATTGTGTGAAGAAGGAATTGCCAGTGTACGATTTGATATGAATGGTTCTGGAGAAAGTGATGGTACTTTTGAAAATATGACCATTTCTAGTGAAATTCTAGATGTTTATGCGATGTTAGATTTTGTGAAAGGCTTAGACTTTGTCGATACAAATCGTATTGCCTTACATGGATGTAGTTTAGGAGGATGCGTAGCTTCTATGGTTGCGGGTCGAAAAAAAGAAGACATTCGTGCTCTATCCATGTGGTGTCCGGCTCCCGATCTAGTCTACAATCTACAAGAACATATGACACTTTGTGGTCAAGATGTCTCGGATATTGTCGAAAGAGGATGTGCGGATGTGGAAGGATTACGCTTTGGACTTTCTTTCTATAATGACGCTCTAACGCTAGATCCTTATAAGGATGCAGCCCAATTTGACAAAAATGTGAATACGGTTCATGGTGATCTGGATATCACAGCATCTTGTGACTGTAGCTATCGTTATAAGGAAATCTATGGCGATCGTGCGAATCTTTTGATTGTGAAAGGTTCAGAACATCGCTTTAAGTCTTTCGAATTTAGAGAAGCTCGTATGTCTAGTGCGATTGATTTTCTAAAACGAGAGCTATTGTAGGAGGGTTTATGAAAGATAGTAAAAGAAAACAACCGTCTACTGCCTTTGCCTTGATTTCTTTTATGGCAATCATCTTAGTGTTAATCATCATGATTAACATGGGGGTAAATACAACGCTTTCTGTATTTGCGGGTGTAGTTGTTGCGGTTATTGTGACTCGTTTATTAGGAATTCCTTGGGCCGAAGTGGAAGAAAAAATTATTAAAACTGCTGCGGATTGTATGCCAACATTCTTAATTGTAATTATGGTTGGTATGTTAGTCGGAATTTGGATGGCTGGAGGAACTGTTCCTTCATTAATGTATTATGGTATGCAAGTGGTATCACCAAAGATTCTTGTTCCATTGGCATTTGTACTTTGTGGTCTAACTTCAGAATTTACTGGTACATCTTTTGGTTCGATTGCTACAATGGGACTTGCGATGGTTGGTATCGCTTCGACTACAAGCATTCCTATTCCTTTGGTTGTTGGAGCTGTTGTTTCCGGAGCTTGGTTAGGTGATAAAATGTCTCCATTATCGGATACAACAAACCTTGCGAGTGGTGTTTCTAAAGTTCCTTTATACGACCACATCCACTCTATGATGTATACAACATTACCAGCAGCGGCTGTTGCCTTAGTTTTATTTACCATTGCTGGATTGACTATGGGTGGAGGAAGTATTGATACTTCTCAACAACAATTGATTATGGATACATTATCGGCTAATTTTAAAATCAATATTCTTTTGATCTTACCAGCCATTTTAGTTTTATTAATTTCTGTATTCAAACTTCCTTCTTTAGTAGGAATGGGATTGGCTGTTGTTGTTTCAGCCATCTTTGCGATGGTTTTCCAAGGAGTTAACTTTGTAGAATTAATGAATTATGCCTTCAATGGATTCTCTATTGAAACAGGTGTTTCCATTGTCGATCCAATGTTGAATCGTGGTGGTGTACTTTCTATGTCCGAATTGTTAGTGACTTTTATGATTGCTTCGGTTATGGGTGCGATTATCACTTCAACAGGAATCTTAGATGTCATTGCCAAAAATGTATTATTAAAATTCATTAAAAATCGTACTGTACTTGTAACAATCACTTTGATTTATGCTTATGTCGTAAACTTCTTAACAGCCGGTGGTCAAACAGTTTCTATTATTGTTACAGAACAAACGTTTGAAGATGCTTATCAAAATATGGGAATTTCTAGAAAAGTATTATCTAGAACATTGGAAGATGCCGGAACATTATCAGCCCCTATCGTTCCTTGGGGGGTTGCGACAATTTATGTCATGGGAGTATTAGGTGTTTCTACAAGCTATATTCCGTATGCATGGTTTATCTTTATCGTACCAATCTTCTCAATTCTTTGTGCCATCACAGGATTTGGTATGTGGGATAACGAAGGTCAACCTTTAAAGAAAAAATAGAAAAAAAACTTGGAGCTGTCAGAATTGACAACTCCTTTTTTTATGAAATATATATAAAAAAACTATAACGAATTCGTTATAGTTATTCTTTTAAATGGTGGCTGAAGTGAGACTCGAACTCACGACCTTCCGGGTATGAACCGGATGCTCTAGCCAACTAAGCTACCCAGCCAAATAAATGGTCGGGACGACAGGATTTGAACCTGCGACCCCTTGATCCCAAATCAAGTGCACTACCAAGCTGTGCTACGTCCCGATAAATGGCGCGCCCTACAGGAGTCGAACCCATAACCTTTTGATCCGTAGTCAAACGCTCTATCCAATTGAGCTAAGGGCGCATAATTTAATAATAAGTTTGGCGCTTTATCAGCGCTCAATTAATATACCACTATCACTAATATTATGCAAGTAAAAAATCCAATTTTAAATAAAAAAAAATACGTTTCCATACTCTTCTCATATTCTTTCCACGATTTTTAAAGCGATATACAGTTTATCCAGATTATGATTGGCATCGGTCAATCCTTCTACCTGATAATCCCTTTCTGTAATCTCATCCCCGGATACAAGAAAATTGAATAAATCGAAGTGGTAGAAATCACCAATGGCTTGTACACCCGCAACTTCCATTTCTACGGCAATACATCCTTCCGCTTTTCTTTTGTTGACTAGATTCACCGTTTCTCGAAGCATTGCATCGGTTGTCCATACTCTACCTTGTACATATGGTATTGATTTTTCTTCAAAAATGGATGCAACGTTATCTGAGTTTTTAATTCTGATATAATCTAGTGCTTTCACAAAATAATACGAAAGGCCTTCTCCACGATAAGCTTCAGTGGGAACAATAAAACGCAACTTTTTTACGATTATATTCAAATTCCCAAATGGGGATATTTCCGTTACAAACGTAAATTTCTGCCAAAAGAGTACACTCAAATTGTTGTACCATAGAATCGTATATGACTTTTGAAAAAATCACTAAGCATTTTTCTACCATGTTTCTTTTAGGTCCGTAAAACGCTTCAAAATTTACTATAGGTTCACTCTCTGCATCGTAAAAATCATTCAACATAACATTCTCCTAAAACACATTATTATGAAAACATTTAATACATTCTTTAAAGGAGTTTGACACAAATATAGGGTAAAAAAAAACTGATCTTTTGATCAGTTCATTTTTGAATGGTCCGGGTGAAGGGACTCGAACCCCCACGGTCTCCCGCCAGATCCTAAGTCTGGTGCGTCTGCCAATTTCGCCACACCCGGGTACCTCATTAATATACATCATTTTATATAATTTGTAAATATAAAATTATAATTTATTTCAAATTCATTGACCAACTAACTCAAAAGTTAAACATGGAACGAATCATGAAATTAATAGGTTTTATTTACTCCTAAAATAAAAAAACTGATCATTCGATCAGTTCATTTTTAAATGGTCCGGGTGAAGGGACTCGAACCCCCACGGTCTCCCGCCAGATCCTAAGTCTGGTGCGTCTGCCAATTTCGCCACACCCGGGTGCCCTATCAATATACACTTTTTCATCTTATTTGTAAACAAAAAATTAATTTTTTTATAAAAAAACATCTTTAAGAATATTCTTAAAGATGTTTTCTCTTTTTTCACTAAATTACGTAATCGTCAAATCCTTTATGTAAAAAATCTTCTAAAGAATAATTTTCTAAATATTCACGAATGACTTTGTTTAATCCTTCATACATAGGTATTGTTGGACATGAACAATATCTAGGACATGTATTACTTTGTGTTTCTAAACAGGAGACAACTGCCATTTTCCCTTCTACTGCTTCAATGATTTCTAATACGTTATAATCATTCGGATATCGTAACAAAGAGTAGCCACCTTGTGCCCCTCTTGTACTACGAATCAAGCCAGCATGAATTAAAGGAGAAACAATTTGTTCCAAATATTTCATCGATATTTCTTGTCTTTTCGCGATATCTTTTAAAGAGATTTTTCCTTCTTCCTGGTGTTGAGCGATATCAATCATCATACGAAGCGCATATCTTCCTTTTGTAGAAATTTTCATTATGTTTTTCTCCTTTTTCCTATAGTTTCTCTATGAATTATATTAACAACGTGTAATGCTTCTGTCAACAAACGGATATTAAAACAAGTGGTTTTTCACCACTTGTTCTATTTTACTTAAATAAATCCGTTGATAAGTAACGATCTCCAGTATCTGGTAATAAAGCTACAATTGTTTTTCCTTTATTTTCTGGACGTTTCGCAATTTGAGTGGCTGCATATAAGGCAGCTCCTGAAGAAATACCAACTAGAATACCATCTGTTTGGGCAATTTTCTTTCCTGTCGCAAACGCATCTTCATTCGCTACTGTAAACACTTCATCGTAAATACTTGTATCTAAAGTTTCTGGAACAAATCCAGCACCAATTCCTTGGATTTTGTGAGGTCCAGCTTGTCCTTTTGATAAAACAGGAGAAGTGGCTGGTTCTACGGCTACGATTTTTACATTTGGATTTTGTGATTTTAAATATTTACCATTTCCAGAAACAGTACCTCCTGTACCAACTCCAGCTACGAAAATATCAACTTTACCTTCTGTATCTCTCCAGATTTCTGGTCCAGTTGTTTCGAAGTGAATTTTTGGGTTTACTGGGTTTGTGAATTGTCCAGGGATAAAACTGTTAGGTAATTCTTTGGCAAGTTCTTCCGCTTTTGCGATAGCCCCTTTCATACCTTGTGATCCAGGTGTTAAAACAATTTCAGCTCCATAAGCTTTTAATAAGTTACGACGTTCAACACTCATTGTTTCTGGCATTGTTAAGATTGCTTTGTATCCTTTTGAAGCAGCAATAGCAGCCAATCCAATACCTGTGTTTCCACTAGTTGGTTCGATAATAACAGATCCTTCTTTTAAGATTCCTTTTTCTTCTGCATCTTCAATCATTGCTTTGGCGATACGATCTTTTACCGATCCAGCTGGATTTAAGTATTCCAATTTCACTAATACGGTTGCTTCTAAATCGTTTTCTTTTTCATAATTTACTACTTCTACTAATGGTGTATTTCCTACTAATTCTGTAATTCCTTTATATACTGTCATGTTCTTTTCCTCCTGATATATTACTTATTACTGATTGTTCGTTGTTTTATATTATGTTTTTTCTAACAACAACACATTCGCTTTCTTTTCATAATACATACCTTCCTTTTGTATGGCTTTACTATACTCTACTATTCCTACTATGTCAATAGGATTTAAGGAAATTAAAAACATTTCTGAAATTCTCAGAAATGTCTTTATAATATCTCAAATACAGAATTTTTCATTTCTCTTTCTTTCGGTTGATAATATCCATAAATTCGAGAATAAACTTTTGTTTCTGCCTTGCATATTGGGCAAGTAAAAGATTCTCCATTGATATAACCGTGTTCTGGGCAGATGGAATATAGATTACTAATTGTGAATATTGGAATGTTGTAGTTATTGACAATCATTTTTGTCAAGTTTAGACAGTCTTTCCAATTTTCAATTCCTTTTTCTAATGAAATATCAAATCGAGTCGATCCTGTATAAAAGCTTTGTAGAATACTTTGTGTTTCTAATTCTTTGAATATATCTCTATTCACATCGTCTACAGGAATGCTGGAGTTAGAATAGTATTCTCGTTTAAAAGATATTTCTGGAAATTGTTCTTTGTCTTTTTGAACAAAGTATCGACAAGCCTTTTCGCCTGGAGTGGCTTCTATATTAAAATAATGTTTATATTGTTTCTGGTAACTAATGCATTTAATTTGTACATGAGCCAAGACTTCTTTGGTGAAATCGATGGCTTTTTTCTCTTTTAAAGAACATTGGATCCATTTCGCATTTTGACAAAGTTCTTCAAATCCCATCATACCTATGGTTGAAAAATGAGAATCAAAGTTATTAATATAATGTTTCGTATATGGATACAATCCACTTTTTAAAAACTTTGAAAGAACTTCTCGTTTGATTTCTAAACATCGTGCACTTAGATCGAGCAAATCGTCTAATTTTTTGTAAAAGGCATTTGGGCTTTTGCATGTATAAGCCAGCCTTGGTAAGTTAATGGTCACACAGCCTAAACTTCCCATGGAATCTCCATAACCATAATAACCACTTTTCTTTGTAGTTAATTTCGAGAAATTTGCAGGCTTCTTTTTAGTATCCATATTCTTTACAAAATAGGGAGATCCATACTTGCCAGAAAGAGTAAATAATAATTGATTTCTTTCACTTTCTTCCCATCCAAAATGCTTGTCAATATTTATTGATAAAATCGGGTATGGGAAACCTGTTTGTCCATAATCCCCTTTGATCATAACATCTAATATCGCTTTTTGAAGAATGACCATTTCTTTCTCGCATTCTCCATAAGTAAAATCTTGTTCTTCCCCACCTATGATTGCCTTTTTATCCTTCATATTTTTTGGACAATTCCAATCCAGAGCAATGGAAGTAAAAGGTTGGCAAGTTCCCCATCGAGAAGGAATGTTAAGACCATATATGCAGCTTTCTACCGCATTAACCACTTGATCGTAGGACAGTTGTTCCTTTTTGACAAAAGGGGCTAAATACGTATCAAAACTTGAAATCGATTGGGCTCCTGCCCATTCGTTTTGCATGATTCCTAAAAAGTTTACAATCATATTTGTGAGAGTAAACAAGTGTTTGGGAGGACGCGTTTGGATTCGCTGGTCTACACCTTTGATTCCTTCTTTGATCAATGTTTCTAAAGACCATCCCGCACTATCGCCTGTCAGCATATGTAAGTCATGAATGTAAAAATCGCCACTTTTGTGAGCCAGCTTAATTTGTGGGTCATATACGGAATTCAGCCAATAATTTTTTGTGATTGAAGAAGAATTTGATAAGATAAAACCGCCTACAGAAAAAGTTTCTAAATTATTTTTTCCTTCTTCCCCACTTTGTAGATATTGATCAACAATGTTTCGATAGTCTTGTGTCGCTTCTTCAATCTGTCGAACATTGGCATGTTGATGACGATATAAAATATACGCTTTTGCGACTTCAAAATAGCCAGAGCTTGCCAAAGTACATTCCACACAGTCTTGGATTTTTTCTACATCAATGATTTCTTCCGCAGAAAAATTGGATGTCACTCGTAACGATAATAATTGAAGTACATCGTTGTCCACTTCCATTTGTTGAGAATGGAACGCCTTCTGAATGGCATTTTGTATCTTTTTTATATTAAATTTTACAATAGAACCATCTCTTTTTACGACTTGTAACATACTTTAACCCTTTCTACTTTAGATGCGATAATGGCTTTCATTTTAAATAATTCTTCTTTTTCAACACCATGCAATCCGGATACGATTGAATCTGCATCGTTTTCATGGTTGTATAGTAGAACAGATTTTGCACCTTGAATCCAATTGGCCATTTGTTCTACACTTTGAATCGTATGAAACTCTTTTACTAAGGTAATACGAAATTCATAATCTACATGCCCGGCTAATAGATAAGAAACGCTTTTCTTAACATTTTCGATGTTAAAATCGGGCATTCCAATATTTGTCACATAGTTTTTCATAGAGTTTTGAAGACGCATAGAAACCATGTCAACCAACCCTTCTTCTATTGCCCTTTTTAAAGGCTCATAGTACGACCCATTGGTCATCACCTTAATCTTATACGCTTGTTTCTTCATCTCTCTTAATAAGCCTAAAAAGTGCGTATGCATAAAAGGTTCTCCTCCTTCTATACAGATGGCATCAACCATGTCTTTTTTATTCTTCAAAAATTCACGAATTTCCTCGTTTGGAATTTCATTATCTGTATCTTTCAAAAATACAAATTTCTTTTTCGTACACATTGGACAGCGAAAGTTACAACCGCCTGTATAGAACACCGAAGAAATATATCCTTCATAAGACGATAGACTCATTTTTTTCCATTCAAGAAAATAAACACCTGTTTCGCTTTTTGAAGTTATCTTTTTGGATACTTCAGCCATTGTATGTGTTTCTTCAAAAAAAGCAGGCAGTTTTTCGGGATCCATATGCGATGTTAAATGCTTCCACCAACGTCTTCGGATAGCGTAAATATCCGTCATGATCTGTTTCGTCTTTTCTGTGGTATATAACGCTTTCGCTCTTTTATCCACTAAAGAAGATTCTACACGAATATAATTCAAGGATTCTAGGTTTTTGACAGTTTTTGAAATCGTTCCTTTGTCGTAATCTCCTTTGGAAACAATTTCATTTAACGGAATCCCTTCGTTTTCATAAATCATTATTAAAACTGGAAGTTGGGCGTACGATAGATGATATTCTTTTAGTTGGGCATCGTAAAATTTTTGTGTACTACGATAGAGTATACTGATGTCCATTAGTAAGTCATTTTCTTTCATATTCCTATACTAACAAACATTAGTTGGAGTTTCAACTTTTCTAAAGAATAGAAAAAAAGGATAAGAGTTGTTCTTATCCTTAATTTAAACATATTATTTTGCGCGAGCGTCAAAGTTTTCGTCTTTAACAACTACGTCGTGTGCTCCACCTTCTACGATAGAAGTTGAAGATACTAATGTAACTTTTGCATCTCTTTGAAGTTCAGGGATTGTTAAGCATCCGCAGTTACACATAGTGTGTGTGATTTTTGAAAGTGTTAAATCTAAAGTATCTTTCATTCTTCCTGCATAAGGAACATATGAGTCAACACCTTCTACGAAAGACATTTTTTTGTCACCACCAACATCGTAACGTTGCCAGTTACGAGCACGTGCTGAACCTTCTCCCCAATATTCTTTCATGTAGCTTCCGTTTACAGTAACGATTTTGTTTGGAGCTTCTTTGAAACGAGCAAAGTAACGTCCTAACATAACGAAGTCAGCACCGAATGCTAAGGCTAATGTCATGTGGTAATCGTGTACGATACCTCCATCACTACAGATTGGAACATAAATTCCTGTTTCTTCAAAATATTTATCACGAGCACGAGCTACCTCAATTGTTGCAGTTGCTTGTCCACGTCCAATACCTTTTTGTTCACGAGTGATACAGATGGATCCTCCACCGATACCAATTTTAACGAAGTCAGCTCCAGCTTCCGCTAAGAAACGGAATCCATCTTCATCAACAACGTTACCAGCACCGATTTTTACTGTATCTCCATAGTGTTCACGAACCCAACGAATTGTTTCAGCTTGCCAATAAGAATATCCTTCTGAAGAGTCAATACAGAATACGTCTGCACCTGCTTCTAATAATGCAGGAATACGTTCTGTGTAGTCACGAGAGTTGATTCCAGCACCAACAATGTAACGTTTTTGATCATCTAATAATTCTAATGGACATGATTTGTGATCTTCATAGTCTTTACGGAACACGAATGACACTAAACGTTGATTTTTGTCAACGATAGGTAATTGATTTAATTTATGTTCCCAAATAATATCGTTTGCTTGAGATAAAGTGATATTTTCATCTCCAACGATTAAATCTTCAAATGGTGTCATGAATTCAGAAACTTTAGTAGCTTTGTCCATACGAGAAACACGGTAGTCACGACTAGTAACGATACCTACTAATTTTCCATCCGCTTTTCCATTTTCTGTAACAGCCATTGTTGAGTGTCCAGTTTCTTTTTTTAATGCGATAACATCAGCTAATGTACTGTCAGGGGAAATGTTAGAGTCACTACCAACAAATCCAGCTTTAGTTGCTTTAACTTTTCTTACCATTTCTGCTTGTGATTCGATAGATTGAGATCCGAAAATGAAACTTACTCCACCTTCACGTGCTAATGCACATGCCATTTCTGTACCACTTACAGCTTGCATTACTGCAGAAACCATTGGGATATTTAACGAAAGTGCAGGTTCTTCACCTTTTTTATATCTAACTAGAGGAGTTTTTAAACTAACTTTATCTGGTGTACAATCCGGTCCAGTATAACCAGGGATTAATAAATATTCGCTAAATGTTCTAGATGGTTCTTCAAAAAATTTTGCCATACTTCCTCCTTATATATCAAGTGATATGAAAATATTCTATGTTTTTTGTTCTGTTATGTCAATGAAATTTGACGGATAATTCTATTTCTTTTTTTCTACAATTACTGCACTATAAGGGGCAATTTTTATAGTGTTTAAACTACCATGATTTTTGTTTCCATTATCAAACAAAACATCATGAGCTTGTTCAAAATGATATGTATATTCAAACGGACTCGGATTAAAGAACGATACACATTTGCTGACAGAATCCTCACACGAATATACGCAAACCTTATTATCCATATTGGATACTTTAACTTGTGCTGTAATTTCTTCCAATGTCGATAAACGGAAACAAGAACGCGATTTACGAATTTGAATTAATTTTCGCATTTCTTCCACTAAATAAATCATATCGTTACGACGATTGTAATTCACGGAATTATACATATCCGACATATTGTATGTATTTCCTAAATTTTGTTTGGAACGACCAAATTCTTGTCCACAATGGATAAAAGGAACCCCTTGTGCTAATACAGTAATCGCATTGGCTAAGGCTTGACGTTTCATACGTGTTTGGTGATCTTCTCCTAAGCAAGCGTGGTGATTCTTATCCCATAAGGTATGATTATCGTGGCATTCCACATAGTTAATTACTTTTTCTGGAGATGAATAACGATTCAATTCTCCTGAAAGTACTTTACTCATTTCTCCTAATTTTTCATAATTTCCAGCCGCATACCCTTTGTTTGGTAATTCACCATTTGATCCTCTTACTGCTTCTCTAAAAGAATCGGAGAAATGACCAACTTTATCCATTAAAGCTTGGTTATTTTGTGAAGCACGAAGATGTTCAGGAACAAAACTTGGCATGTTCCATCCTTCTCCATAGATCATGAAATCCGGTTTGATTTCTTGTGCCATTTTACGAATTTTATTAATAGTTTCAATATCTAATATTCCCATTAGGTCAAAACGGAAACCATCGATATCAAACCACTCTATAATTTTTTTACATGTTCGAACAAAGTATTCTCGACAAACAGGGGCTCTTGTATCAATATCGTTACCACACCAAGAACCATTGGATAATCCACCATTTTCATTGATTAAGAAGAAATAGTTTGGCACCATTTGATCCAAATCGTTTGTTTCTTTGTCATACACATGGTTAAATACTAAATCTAAATTTACACGAATTCCGGCTTCGTGCAATTTTTCGACCATTTCGACGAACTCTTCAATACGACAACGATGGTCTTGTACATTTGTACAATAGCTTCCTTCTAAAACACGATATTGTACTGGATCGTATCCCCAATTGTAGTAAATTTCTGGGTTTTCCTCGTCCACACTACCAAAGTCAAATACTGGCATCAGTTGAACGTGAGTTACGCCTAAAGATTTTAAGTAAGAAAACCCTGTCATTTTTTCTTTTGTGACTTCATTTTCTTCGACAAAACCTTTAAATGTTTTTGGATGTTTTATACCAATATTTGGCATACTTGTCATATCACGAATACTTGTTTCGTAAATAATCGCATCACAGTTGCTTTTCATTTTAGGCAAATCGTACTTCTTTGGTTTTGGAAGTAGTGCCATATTGTCAACAACACTATATTTACCATTTGGCCCACTAAATGGTGAGAAAGGGTCGTTGATCTTTTTAATTTCACCGTTTCTTTTAATTAAATAGTGATACTTTGTTCCTAATAGGTCTTCTTCAATCACTGTTTCAAATACACCTTGTTTCTTACGGGTCATATCCACAAAGCATCTAGATCCATCTTCCTCATATAGAACAACTAAAACGCCAGATGCCACAGGGCTCCAGATACGGAATCTAGTTTTTTCTGGTAAATAGTAACAGCCCAAATCGCTAATTGTGTCCGTATAAGTTTCATTAAAGCGGTCCGTTTTCACAATATGACCATATCGAACAGGTACTGTACGACAATGTTCTTCGAATAATGTATATTCTTCCCCTACTCGGAATTCTTCTTTTAACTTTAAACGATACTTCGTATAGTCGTCAGTTGCGGAAAAACTTTTTTCCAACAAAGTAAGTGGGGAAATTGTACCTTTGGAGTCTTTTAAGTAAAACTTACTACTTTCTCCATTAAATAAGGTTCTTTTCATATACACATTTAGAATGTCATAATCGTCTACGAACGCTTCTAACGGATGTGTCATTCTCATAATATCTCTCCCTTTTATTACGATAATTCTTATCGATAAAATACTATCACACAAAGACATATTTTTGAATTTATTTTTGTTCACAACAAAAATAAAAATCAGTGAAATCAATATACAAATCGTATACGATTCCACCAACTTTTAAAGAATCGGGCTCAATATTCGTAAGAAACTACGAAGTACACGTACCCAAACATTCGTTTGTTCCACTTCGAATAAAGTCACTTCATGGCAAGCTTCAAACATATTTTCAAAGTCCATTTTAATATCTTTTATTGCTCGATTTTTATACATCCAAACTCCACATTCATAATGCAAATAGTAAGAACGAGAATCCATATTTACGGTTCCTACAACAGCGCTTTGATCATCCGAAATAGCAACCTTTCCGTGTATAAAACCTGGTTCAAAAATGTAGATTCGTACACCTTTTTTTACTAAATCTTGAATATTAGCTTTGGTTACTTGATAAACCGTTTTTTTGTCCGGTATACCAGGAACAATAATACGAACATCTATGCCATTATCAACCGCTAAGGCAAGAGCATCAATCATTTCCGTATCCAATACTAAGTATGGCGTACTAATCCAGAAATAGTTTTTACTATTATGTAACATATTAATATGAAAGTTTTTTCCAGTATAGTTTTCATCCGTAGGTGAATCACTAAAAGGGATAATATATCCATCGTCTTTCGAATAAGAATCAAAAACATGAGCTGGTTGAATAAAATCTTCAACATTAGTAGTGGATTTAGATTGGAAATTCCAAAGCTGTAAGAAAGTGATGGTAAAGGTTTCTACTGCTTTTCCATGAAACATACACCCCATGTCTTTCCAGTATCCATATTTTCGAATCGCATTAATATATTCATCAGCAATATTTTGGCCACCAGTAAAGGCTACTTTACCATCAATAATAATAATCTTACGATGATCTCGATTGTTCATGTGGATGGCAAGTTGATACTTTGCCGGATTAAAAATAAAAGTTTTGATACCTTTTTTTGTTAAGGACTTAGCATATTTTCGATCCACATAGTTAATGCTTCCTACATCATCCCACATCAAACGAACATCTACACCTTGTTTTACTTTTTTTAATAAGATTTCCAAAATCGAATTCCACATCAACCCTTTATTCAAAATAAAAGTCTCAACAAAAATAAATTTTTCAGCCTTTTCCAATTCGTCAATAAGTGCACTAAATTGTGCTTCTCCAAGTTGGATAATATTCTAAATAACTATTTTCATAAGCACTAAAATAACCACTGTTCCAAGACATATTGATCATCTTTTTTAAAAAAGGATCTTCCACACGATGTATTATCTCCTGGTTTGTTAATCCATAACGAATATAAGCTTGTTCATTCACTCGTGTTGTAATCATTAATTGGTGAGGAATGCGACGCTCCCCAAACAACAAATAAACAACTGTTCCAAAAAATGGAACCAGCAGAATCAAGAATACCCAAAGAAGCTTACTAGACGAGTCACTGTCACGATTAAATACACGGATACAAATAAGAATTCCGATTCCCGTTAAAATATACGAAATAAATTGGGAGATAGTGGATAAATATCGCAATATAATAAATAAAAATAATAACTGTAAGAAAAACGCTAACGCAAAAGAAAACGTCTTAGTCTTCATTATCTTTAATACATATTTCATAATACTGATATTCTATCAAATAAAAACTGTATTTCAAACGAAAAAAAATCCCTCCTGAGAAGGCATAAAAAAATCCCTCCTGAGAAGGCAAAAAAAAAGACCCGGCATCAAGCCAAAAGCGATTACTCGGGGCAGGGATAAAACTTAAAGAGCATAAAAAAAGACCCGGCAGCTTGCTATCTTGGCAGGGGTAAACCCAACTATTG
>JAUNDJ010000157.1 GCA_030526175.1 Bacillota bacterium | reverse complement strand
ATTTCTATCGCTAACTTTGCATAATGTGTAACTTTTCATAACCGACTCCTCCTTTCTGATTGCATATTGCAATGACATTACATTTCTCCATGGCAATTCTCCTCACATTCAACTTCGTTTTCCGCATCTGCTATGATGACATCGATTGCATAACTGTCGATTGTCTCATCATCAAAGAAGCGGTCCATGAACATCTCGCATGCATCCTCATCTGTATCGGAGAGGACTCTGATTTCAAGAAGCTTTTCTGAGACCCTCCTAAGGCCTGCGACACAGAACATCGAGTAGAGCATGTCGACTGCAGGTCTTGCCTTATCGAATTTCTCAAGGTCAAGCAGGGTGCTCATGATATTAAATATCTCGAAGTCTTCAAGAACGTTTTTCGCCAGGAAGGCAAAGCCGTCTGCAGCAGCTTCGGCACGTTCCTCCACATACGATGACAATGCCTGTGAGTATAACTCCCTGCAGGCATCCTCAAATTTTGGGCATGGACCGGCTTCGTCATTTTCACAAGCCCTGCAGCATT
Source organism: Bacillota bacterium (assembly GCA_030526175.1). Classification (GTDB taxonomy): domain Bacteria; phylum Bacillota_I; class Bacilli_A; order Erysipelotrichales; family Erysipelotrichaceae; genus Floccifex. The sequence goes on along the minus strand of JAUNDJ010000157.1, from coordinate 2,291 downwards.
CAGGTGCATTAACGGTAATTTTCATTTCAAGCATTCTGTTATTCATTTGTATTTTCCTTTCCGCCATATCGGCTAACAAAAAAGCCGCACTCCTTATTGAGTACGGCATGTAGGGAATATTGATAACAGGTTATGCTATGAGCCTTGCGAGGATCTCATCAACAGGATCTGTGTATCTGTTTTCTGCTATAAGGTTGTTTCTAAGTTCGTTAAGAGCAAAGACCAGAACTCTGACTTCGTCATGAGTCAGTTTTAGCTTCATTGTATATTTCATGTCTGTATCCTCCTTTGTTTTTTCTTCATACTAATGCATGAATACATAAGGTGCAATTATGCGATTAACTGAAAAAGACAGCCCGAAAGCTGCCCGTAAATGTCAATTATGCGATTTTTTGAAGCTGTTTTTGCCTGATTTCATCCCATATCTGTATGCACCGGAGAGCCTATTGAGGGGTCCGGAGAGCACTTTTTTGCGTTTTTTTATGGGATGGATTATCGCTTTTCAAAACGCCGAAAACGTTGAAATTTCAATAAAAAAGAGACCTGAAAAGGTCTCTGATTTTCTGGCGGAGGACTAAGTACATGTCTCCGCTGAAACCCTGTGTTTTCAATATGTTTATTAGAGCTTGTCTGAATTGCTCCTTAACTTTCCACTTGAATCACTATGATTTAACATATTTTTGATTTTTGCTAGATGGTTTGTCTGGAATAGTCATTTTGATTTTGTTTTCTTCTAGCAATGGTTTGATATAACTCTTCATAAAGTTATTTTTATTAACGAGTCCACACTTCTGCATCAATTCATCTCTTGAATGTGGTATCACGCAAAATTCAATAATCTTTTGCATAAGTTGTTCTCGAGTTAGGGTAGCATCCGTAGTGGCATCCGTAGCGGCACTATTATCTTTCGGTCCAACAACTCCAATAGACACATCATTCAGTGGCACGATAGTCCTGAACACATCACCTTCGATTTCATAAATCTTTCGTATAGTAAGTTCTGATTCTTTTGCATAGAATAACTGATATACAGAGAGGTCCTCAAGATATTTCTCATCAAGCACTTTTTCCTTTCTAGTTGTTCTTTAACAGTTCCGGAACAAGCAAACACTTTATATTTTCTGACAAGTCGGTCATACTCGCAGAACTATCCATAAACAATAAGTCTGTATATTGTTTCACATCATTTGGTTTAGAAAAAATATGTGTAACTACATAGGCATCTTTGCTTCTGGAAAAACAGTCCTCATCTCTTAGCGATTCAACGATATAACAATCGCCTTTTTCATTACCAAAATCATCTAGTTCTTTATTCATACAAAGAGTAAACTTCAAATCAGTAGTGCCAAATTTATATTGTTTTGTATCAGTTGTGATTTCCTCTAGCATAAAATTTTCAGAACTTGCCATTGTTGCCAGATTACTTAAATGCTTAACCTTTCTTACCGCTAAATCATACGGATGATTCTTGTTAAAGTAAATCTGCGATGCAGACAATACATTTTTTGCTGCATAGCGATAATACTGCTTTGCAGATAAATATGTGTCTACACCAGTTAAATGTCTAAAGCTGGACGCTTTGTATAACACTTCTATGTATCTATTGTCAAACACATACATAAATTGTTTTCCAACTAAATTGGTACGATATAAATTAGCAGCCTTTGATATTTCTTTTACTAATTTTATTCTATCTTGTTGTTTCTTCATCTCTCGAACTGCGTCTTTCTTATGTATTTATAAAAAACGCGCTGGATAACATCACATCACCCAGCGCTTAATGTTCAGTTTAGCGGTTTTCTGCTGGCTGTCAGCCGTGATACCCTTCCGAGCATCTAATAGCCGCTGGAATATTAAGTCCCCAGCGCGGACTCACCATATCTCCCTGGCGGGGGCGTGATACCCTTCCGAGCATCCAATAGCCTCAGTAATTACCCTGCCTGAGCACAGTACAGCTTTTACGTGCCGCTTCACGGAGCTTTTGCTCACTTGTATTATATGCGATAATCAGAAAAATAGCAAATATTTTTCATATTTATTTAAGTTAGATAATACAACAACCGATGAGGATATCAATTATCAAATCAACTAATCACTTCAGCTTTTTCTCCCTGAATATCCACACGAGCAACAATATTACGAACCCCACACCAATTACAATCAATCCTCCGCAAAATGATTGGAATTCATAACTGTATGTTGATTCAATTTATCATTTCGCGTCATTTTTAGGGCGTCACGGGAGTTTGACACTTGTAAATTAACAACTTAATCTGAACGTATTGAAATAA
>JAUNDJ010000156.1 GCA_030526175.1 Bacillota bacterium | reverse complement strand
ACTGCTTTTTTAAAAACTATCACTATATTTAGATGCTTGTTACCAAAGTCAGGTTATATACATCTTGTGAAATAAATCTCAAGTTTTTTTTATAAAATTTAACACTTTAGATATTTTGTATCAAAATAAATTAGTTACTCACTAAAAAAATCGCAAAGAATTTCTTTCCAACTTTTCCATTATTTTATATTTTTACATGGAAATTAATGTATAATACATTCATGAAACCTTTTATTGATAGAAAATCCCCTAATCAACAATTAAGCTTTAATCAACTGAAAGTGGCTTTTGAAAAAGCAGAGTTAAAAGAAAATGTTATGAAAAGACTTTTGGAACTGCTAGTTGATTTTGACGATAATTACACGAATCTAGCCTATCTTGTATCGGATCAAAATCCATATACAATCAAGTATGTACGTTTTGATGAAGATTATTCTATTATTGAACAAATCGAATTTGAAGGATCTATCTTTGAGCAATACGCAGATATATATGCATACTTAGAGAAATATAAAAAGGATTATCCTTCCTATATTTTCAGAGAAGCCATAGGAAATGCCATTATCCATAGAGATTATTCATACCTAGCTAGTACAATTATTCATTTATATACAGATCATTTAGAAGTAACTTCTATAGGTGGTTTAATAGATGGTTTTAAAAGTGAAGATGTCCTTAATGGTATTTCTATAACTCGAAATAAGAAACTCGCCGATATCTTTCGTATTATGGGCTTAAGCGAAGGATTTGGCATGGGAATCAAACGAATCCAATCGGTTTACAAGAATTATGATAAAACCATACGTATTCAATGCAGTTATAATGCATTTAAAATAATCATCCCTGATATTCATACATGCAAGGAAGTTATTGATCGCAGAATTCTCACAAATAAAGAGAAAATGATTTTAAATTTGTTAGAAAGCGAAGGTATTGTTACCGACTTACAACTTCAAGCAAAGTTGGATATCAAACAATCTCGTTCCTACCTGCTCACAAAACAATTATCTGAAAAAGGATACATAGAAATATTAGGCAAAGGTTCAACAAGACGATATAAAATAAAGGAAGAAGATTAGCGAAAATCTTCTTCCTTTATTAACTCTATGATATCCAATAGATAATTACCAATTGGCTCTTTTTTCCAAGAATCTATCTCTTTTTTATTTATATTACTACTTTTCAATCCTAACATAATTTTTAATTTCTCCCTATTTGATTTCTTTTCATAGAAAGAAAGTATATCTTTGATTACGATTTGATCAGCAAACCCAAATGGAGGCATATCCAAATCAATGGCATTGGTTACGAAATATCCATCGATTCGATTTTGTAAACTGTCACCATACCATATTTCTGTACACAGAAAACCATCCTTTGTAACCCAACTATCCCCTATGTACTGATGCCAAAAATCCCCTTGATTGTTTCCTCTTTTTAAAGGATAGTATTTTGTCACAATCTCTTCTTTATACAAACCAGAATAATAATTCTGAATCACTTGTAAATCTATATGTTCTAACTGAAGCGTTCCAATATATATTTTTTCATTGTCAAATCCATATTCGTTACTTTTCCTAATCGGAGAATCAAATAAGGTATTTCCATAGGGATCTTCTAAATAATCTGTTTCTTCTAATAATTGCATAATATCACCACAGATAGTATACAAGAGAAAATAAGAAGTATTAACCCAAAATAGCGATAATTTTTAAACAAATGTTGTATAGAAATTCCATCATCCATTCAATAATTGCGATATATGCCATACAAATTCACTGCCTTTCTGATTGACAGTACTATACTTCAAGACGATTATATATTCCATAATTTATCGATAAGATACATTATAATACCTACGAAATGTTCGCCTTTATTTTCTCATATCGATACCATGCAACAATTGCTGCTCCACAAGCTATGGTTCCATTTTCAATCCATTGTTCAATTGTCTCTTCTTCGACAAGTTCACAATCAATATTTTCTAACACATCCAACGAAATCTCTTTTCTAGAACGATCACAAATGGCTACAAACAAATAAATTTTTTCAGTAGTAGACCCAAAGGAAGGATAAAAAAATCCTAAACTTTCCATTTTTTTAGCTTGATATCCAGTTTCCTCTAATAGCTCCCTATAAGCAGCTTCTTTAGGTGATTCATTTTCTTCAATACCACCACACGGGAACTCATATTCCCAAGAGGAAATAGGATATCTGTATTCCTTCATAATTAAAAATTTATTTTCTACTTTAACAAGGACACAAACAGAAGGTTTTATATCCACAAAAGAATAAGGACCTATCTGCCCATGATTTTCTACTGTGTCCATATATATATCAAAACGTCCAATATGCCATTTTTTACGATCAACTCTTTTCATTATTTATATCCTCCCATACCCTGATTAGATATTAACATATTTGCAGAAAACAGGACTAAATTATTGTTTATAGAAAAAGCTCACTTTTAGTGTTATACTCTTATTCAAATGATAGGAGGAAAGGAAATGTTTTCTTTAATTTTCAGTGTTATTTCTGGAGCATTTATCGGATGGATTGCTTCTATGTTCATGAATGAGACAGGTGGATTTTGGAAATATGCAGGAATCGGTATCATTGGAAGTTTTATTGCGAATGCGATTTGCCAATTTATCGGCATTTACAGATATGGCTCACTTTTTGGAATGGCTGCCAATGTTTTAGGTGCCTGTGTATTCATTTGGTTATTGAGAAAATTTCGTTAGGTAATCGAGCAGGTTTATCCTGCTCCTTTTTTTATTTAAAAAGAATATTTAAAACTGGATGAGGATGAAACAGACCTTTTAAATTTTGAGG
>JAUNDJ010000056.1 GCA_030526175.1 Bacillota bacterium | reverse complement strand
ACTGCTTTTTTAAAAACTATCACTATATTTAGATGCTTGTTACCAAAGTCAGGTTTCATATATACCTCACTTCGGTTCCTATTCTAACACGAAATTTTGAAAGTTTCATTAAGATTAGGGGGCGAAATTTCTTCTTGAGACAAAAAGGAGAGAAATGTATCATAATTGATATATAAGCTAAATATCGGGTGAATGTAAGTATATATAATAGTGAAGAAAACTTAAGATTTGACTTTTTAAAATAAAAGTTAGAAAATACATTTTGTTTAAAAATAGGCTGGTGAGATTAGATGAAATATAGAATCGGTTTTGATATAGGAAGTACAACCATTAAAGCGGTAGTACTCGATGAAACAAACAAAGTATGTTACAAGAGTTATGAAAGACATAAAGCCCAAGTACGTCAAAAGGCTTTAGAAAAAATAAAAGAATTATCCGCATTTACCCAAGAACCCTTTTGTTTTGCGATAAGTGGATCTGGAGCATTAGGGCTTTGTGAACAAGCCAATCTTCCTTTTGTTCAAGAAGTATTTGCGAGTGCGACGGCTACGAATGTGCTTTATCCACAAGCAGAAGTCGCTATCGAACTAGGTGGGGAAGATGCGAAAATCTTGTTTTTTAAAGGTTCCGTTGAACAAAGAATGAATTCCACTTGTGCTGGTGGTACAGGAGCTTTTATTGATCAAATGGCATCATTATTAAATATGAGTTTGGAAGAGATGAACGAAGCTTCCTTACATTATAATCGTTTGTATCCGATAGCTTCACGATGTGGCGTGTTTGCGAAAACGGATATTCAACCTTTGATCAATCAAGGTGTGGATAAATCGGATTTATGTGCTTCCATTTTCCAGGCTGTAGTGGATCAAACCATTACTTCTTTGTCCCAAGGAAGAAAAATTGAAGGAAATGTATTGTTCTTAGGAGGCCCATTATATTTTATGACAGGGCTACGAGAACGTTTTAAAAAGACTTTACGATTAGAAGAGTCACAAGTAAATTGTCCGGAGACTGCGATTCATTTTGTTGCTTTAGGAACCGCAATGTGTGCCCAAAAGGAATATACACTACAAGAACTCGTTTCTGCATTTGAAACGTTAATTCATTCTCCGATTGCGTTATCACAATCCGAACCGTTGTTTGCCAACGAACAAGAATATCAAACGTTTATTGAACGACACAAGTCGCACGATGCAAAATATAAAGATTTGGCAAGCTATACAGGACAAGCTTTTTTAGGAATTGATAGTGGTTCTACGACAACCAAGCTTGCGCTCCTTGATGAAGAAGGGAATATTCTTTATGATTCGTATACTTCGAATAAAGGAAATCCGTTGGATGTGGTGTTAAAAGACTTAATGAAAATTTATGAAACCAATCCAAATATCCGTATTTATGGAGCTTATTCGACAGGGTATGGAGAAGAATTAATGCGTCATGCCTTCCATTTAGACGGTGGGGTTGTTGAAACCATGGCTCACTATACAGCTGCATGCCATTTTAATTCCGATGTAGACTATATATTAGATATTGGTGGTCAAGATATTAAGTGTTTCCGTATTCGAGATGGGCATATTGATGACATCGTTTTAAACGAAGCTTGTTCTTCAGGATGTGGTTCTTTTATAGAAACATTTGCCAAATCCTTAGGCTATAACGCCCCAGAGTTTGCACAATTGGGATTACGATCAAAACATCCTGTTGATTTAGGAACTCGATGTACGGTATTTATGAATAGTGGCGTGAAACAAGCGCAAAAAAATGGTGCTTCGATTGAAGACATTAGTGTAGGATTGTGTAAATCGGTTGTGAAAAATGCGTTATACAAAGTAATTCGTGCTAGAAATAAAGATGATATTGGAAAAAATATTGTTGTACAAGGGGGAACTTTCCAAAACGATGCGGTGTTGCGATCTTTTGAACAAGAATTAGGATTGGAAGTAATTCGTCCAAGTATTGCCCATCTTATGGGAGCCTATGGTGCCGCTCTATATGCTCAACGACTACATCGAACAAGAAGTGCCATTTTGAATTATGAACAATTGTGTAATTTTACACATTCTTCCAAAAGTATGGCTTGTCAAGGATGTACTAATCATTGTTCTCTAACAATTAATACATTTAGCGACGGCTCTCGTTTGATTGCAGGAAATAAATGTGATCGTATGATTGCGAATAAAAGGGGTAAAGTAGAATTACCAGATTTATACAAAGTAAAGACAAAAATGTTAGAAGAAGAAAAACAAAAGTATACTCATGAACAAAAGATTGGTATGCCTTTGGTTTTAAATAATTATGATTTACTACCATTTTGGACAAAATTCTTTGATACATTAAATTATCAAGTGGTTTGGTCAAAACCTAGCACAATCGAAATGTATCATGAAGGACAACAAAGCATTCCTTCGGATACGGCTTGTTTACCAGCCAAAGTGGTACATGGTCATATTGAAGATTTATTGAAACAAGATATTCAAGCAATTTTCTATCCTTGTATGACATACAATGTGGATGAACATCAATCGGATAATCATTTCAACTGTCCATTGGTTGCTTATTATCCAGAAGTAATTAATGGAAATATGGAAATCACCAAACCATTTATCTATCCATTCTTAAGTATGGATGATAAGAAAACTTTTATCAAAGCAATCCAGCTTCATTTTAATAAAAATGGTATTCAGTTTAAGAAACGCGAATTGAATAAAGCGTTTGAAAAAGGATTGGAAGCTTATAATCAGTTTAACCAACAACTAAAAGAAGAACACGTTAAAGCGGTACAATACGCTCGTATTAATGGCTATCCAATTGCTCTATTGTGCGGCCGACCATATCATTTAGATCCTTTGATCAATCACCAAATGAATCAATTGTTGACGCAATTAGGCTTTGTGGTTGTTAGTGAAGAAAGTTGTCCAAGACAAGAAGCACATAAGGTAAATGTGTTAAATCAATGGACATATCATGCTCGTTTGTACCAGGCGGCCCATTACGCTTGTGAAAACGAAGATATGCATCTTGTTCATATGGTTTCTTTTGGATGTGGAATTGATGCGATAACGAGTGATGAAATTAAAGATATATTGCGAAAAGGAGATAAGTTCTACACACAAATCAAGATTGATGAGATTGATAATTTAGGTGCAGTACGAATTCGCCTTCGCTCTTTAAAAGAAGCGATTGAACAACAGAAAGAAGGGTAATATGGTCGCAAAATTTAAAAAAGAAATGAAAAATACGCATTTAATTTTAGTGCCAAGTATGTTACCGATCCATTTTAAATTGTTTACGCCAATTTTTGCCCGAAATGGATATCAATTAGAAGTGTTATCCAACGAAACAGAACAAGTACGAGAAGAAGGATTATCCCATGTGCATAACGATACGTGCTATCCGGCTCTACTCGTTATTGGACAAATGATGGATGCGATAAAAAGTGGCCAATACGATATCGATCATATTGCGTTGGCAATTACACAAACAGGAGGAGGATGTCGCGCTAGTAACTATCTTTCTCTATTACGAAAAGCCTTAGCCATGGAAGGATTGGAAGAGAAGGTTCCTTGTATTTCAGTTAACTTTTCAGGACTAGAAAAAGATAGCGGATTGGAATTTACACCATCTTTATTACTCCGTGTCATATATGGCTTATTGTATGGTGATGCTTTGATGTGGTTAAAAAATCAGGTGAAACCATATGAAATCAATGCAGGAGATACAGATAGAGTATTGGATTCTTTTGTGGAAAAGCTATTGCTTCTTTTTGAACAAGGAGGATATCGAAATACGAAAAAGATCTATCGAGAAATGATAGAAGCTTTTAAACAAGTTCCTGTGGATAAATCGAAAAAGAAAATCCGGGTTGGAATTGTTGGGGAAATATATATGAAGTATTCTCCATTGGGAAATGGACATTTAGAGGACTATTTGATGAGGGAAGGATTTGAACCAGTCTTATCAGGCGTAATGGATTTTGCCCTATATTGTCTAGAAAATGGAATTATCGATTATGAATACTATCATTTAAATAAAAAAGGTCAATGGTTATTAAAACTAGGAAAACAGATTATTTTAAAAATTCAAAGAAACTTTATTCGAATCATTCAAGAAGATGGAACCTTTATTGCACCAGATGATTTTAGTGAGGTTATTGAAGATGGTAAAAAATTTATCGATCGCGGTGTAAAAATGGGAGAAGGATGGTTACTAACAAGCGAAGTGGTTTCTCTTATTAAATCCGGGGTAACCAATGTCATTTCTGCACAACCATTTGGGTGTCTTCCTAACCATATTGTTGCCAAAGGAATGGTAAAGAAAATAAAAGAAGAATATCCTGAAGCCAATATTGTTGCGATTGATTACGATCCAAGTGCCAGCAAGGTGAATCAAGAAAATAGAATTCGCTTATTGATGGCCAATGCCAAATTGTCGGAACAAAGAAAAGGACAAGCGTAGTATGACAATTTTGTATGTATATGCGTTCTTTATCATATATGCGTTTTTAGGTTGGGTTTGTGAAGATCTGTATTGTGGCATTCCAGTAAAAAAATTCATCAACCGAGGATTTCTATATGGACCATATTGTCCAATCTATGGGATTGGTGCTTTGTTTGTCATCTATCCTTTGTTGAAAGTGAGAAGTAACCCTCTAGTAGTTTTCTTGGCTGGCGTGTTCATAACATCAACACTGGAATATATCACAAGCTGGGTCTTAGAAAAAATGTTTCATATCCGATGGTGGGACTATAGTCAATATAGATATAATATTCATGGACGTGTTTGTTTGTTGAATTCAACATTGTTTGGTTGTATGACTTTGTTTGTCATATATATATTGCATCCAAGAATATCTAAGATAATATTTAGTATTCCGATTTCAACCTTATGTGTATTAGAAACTTTGTTCACACTGGGATTTTTGACCGATGAATTTCTAACGATACGTTCTTTGTTGAAACGTAAACAAGTCTTAGAAAAACTACATGAAGAGTTGGAAAATAAAATCCATGAATTGGAAAAAGAAAGAAAAGAGCGTTTGGAAGAATGGAGCGAAGACATTTTGGAATGGTTGGATTCACTTCCAAACTTATTGATGCATATTCCGGAATTGACATTCCATTTACCAGATGTCGAAAGGTTGAAGAAACAGCGTATTTCAAGGGCTTTTCCTAAACAAAAATGGAATAAAAACTATATAAAAAATAAGATTCGAAAAGAAATAAAGAAGAGATAAAATTTCCTTGAAATTTCTCTTCTTTTTGCTTGTTTTATCAACTCCGACATGATACTATACATGAGCAGGTTCAAGCCTGTTCTCTGCTTCTAGAATAAGAAGCCAAAGTCCAAAGGGAGGTGTACAGTATGAAAAAATACGAAATCATGTACATTATCAACGCAGCTTTAGATGATGAAGCTTTCGCTAAAGTTCAAAACCGTTTACACGGAACTGTAACAAGCAATGGTGGATCAATCGACAATGTTGACGATTGGGGAATCAAAGAATTTGCGTATGAAATCGATCACATGAAAAAAGGGCACTATGTTGTAATCAACGTAACTGCTAACAATGAAGGAATTTTCGAATTCCAACGTCGTTCTCGTATTGACAACAATGTTATCCGTATCATGGTTGTTAAAACAGAAAGCGAAAAATAAGAGGCTGAATTATGATTAATAAGGTTGTCTTAGTGGGTCGTCTTACAAGAGATCCTGAATTAAGAAAAACACCAAATGGTGCAAGTGTTGTATCATATACAATTGCTTGTGATCGTCGTGTGAAAACACCTGGTCAACCGGATGCAGATTTTATTAACTGTGTTGCATGGAATAAAACAGCAGACATCATGTCTCAATATTTACATAAAGGGTCACTTATTGGTGTAGAAGGACGTATTCAAACACGCAGCTACGATAATCAACAAGGGCAAAGAGTGTATGTAACCGAAGTGTTAACAGAAAACTTTTCGTTCTTAGAATCCAAAAATGCACAATCACAAGGTGGTTATGCAAGTCAAGGTGGATATAACCAAGGTTATGGTCAACAAAACTACCAACAACCAAGTTACTCACAACCTGTTCAAATGGGTTCAGGAGCCTTCGGTAGTGATTATGAAACGAATGATACACTAGATATTTCTAGTGATGACTTACCATTCTAGAAAGGATATACAACATGGCATTCAGAAAACAACGTATGGGTCGTAAAAAAGTTTGTTATTTCACAAAAAACAAAATTAAAGAAATCGACTACAAAGATGTTGAATTATTAAAACGCTTTATTAGCGCTAACGGTAAAATTATTCCTAGACGTGTAACAGGAACTCGTGCTAAATATCAAAGAATGTTAGCTACAGCTATCAAACGTGCTCGTCAAATGGCATTATTACCTTACGTGGTTGATTAATAGAGATATACAAACAAAAATCAGGATTTGCATAAGCAAGTCCTTTTTTTTTATTCCAATTTTCTTTTTTAGTACTTTGGATTGAGACCTAAATTAAGACATGGGAAGCTTCTGTATTGAGCTTCTTTTTTTTGTGATGTATAATTCCCATTATGAACGTAAGAACAAATCAAGTTACCCAAGGTGCAATGTATTGTGCTCTGTATGGACTTTTATTATTTTTTAATCAACAATTAGGACTCATTGTGGAAACCAGCTTACCATGTCTATTTTCCTTGCCGATATTGGTATGTAGTGCCAAAAGTGAAAAAAATATTTCTTGGATCGTTGCCTTGAGTATGGGACTTATGACTTTATTGTTTGGAGCTTTTACAACATGGTTTTATAGTTGGACAGCCATTCTGATAGGTTTTCTTTATGGATTAGGAATTCGAAAGAAATGGTCAATGATGAAAAACTTTGTATTTTGCACGATTTTATCTATCATGACAAATTTCCTGATTATTTTTGTATGGGCAAAGATATTTGATATGGAATTATTCGAGGAATACAAGATGATCCAAACGTATTTACCATATGTTTCTTTGCAGACTTTCATGGCAGCATTTGCGTTAATATTAGGCTTATTAGAAGGTTTGTGTGTTCATTTTATGGGAATATTGCTTCTACGAAAGTTAAGAGTTGATATGGTTCCGATGAAATCTATTTTTGAAATAAAAAGCACGATTTATCCTGCGTTGGCTTCTATTTTAATATGGGGATTATACTATTTTAGTGCAAATGTGCTAGAATGTTCACAAGAAGTCGTAGGACTTCTTCAGTTATTGTGGCTAATGTGCTATTTTATTCTAGATTTCTATGGAGTCATCGTACTATTGTCTTTATGTGTAATTTTTCAAAAACGAAAACTAGCCTTTCTGGCAACACTAGGAGCAATGATTCCTGGTATTCAATGGATTTGGGTATTGATAGGTTTCATAGATTGTCTATTTCATATTCGTGAGAAAATTTTTAAGAGGATTACATTATGAAGCAGTTTAAAAAGTATCGTAGCTTAATGTTTCTAGCAGGTATAGCTACTGTTGTATCTCTATTCATTTTCTGTTACCAAAAACGATGGGATTTGTTAGTTCTTGTGTTAGTTTTATCTGGACTTTCTCAAATTGCTTTTTTTGGTTTTTGGAAAAATCTACACGATTACGGTATGAAAACCGAAGTCGATATATCTCGTGTACTAGGAAAAGATGCCAAAGGAGCTTTACAGTTTGGAAATGTAGGGATCATTACTTACGATGAGAACTATATCGTAACGTGGTGTTCTTCCTTTTTTAGCGATAGAAAAATCGATTTAGTCGGTAAAAAAGTAACATCCTGGATTCCTGAGGTTCGAAAGATTTTTGACGAAGTTGTCGATGAAGTTTATGGTAGAAATGAAGGTACCATTTATCAAATCATCCGCAAGACGGATACTGGTCTTTTATATGTCAAAGATGTTACTGAATTGTACGAATTAAAAGAAAAATATGAAAATGAACAGCTTGTTGTAGGGGTTATGACCTTAGATAACTATATGGAATATCAGGCATACGAACAAGAAGAGATTATTTCTAAGATCAATACGAATTTAAGAGGTCCGCTTGTTTCTTGGGCCAATGCCCACGATATGATGATTCGTCGTTTGCGCTCGGATCGTTTTATGTTAGTTCTGGATCAAAAAATCTTAAAAAAGATTCGTGCGGAGAACTTTGATATCTTGCAAAAAGTGAAAGACGAAGCCAATCGTCTAGATGTATCGATTACTTTGAGTATGGCATTTGCGTATGGAAGTAACAATTTAAAAGAATTGGATAGTTTAGTAAATGAACTATTAGAATTGGCACAAAGTCGTGGAGGCGATCAAACGGCTTTGAAAAAAGTAGGTGGACAAGTAGAATTTATAGGTGGAAATTCAGAAACAAGCTCCACTCGTTCGAAAGTAAGAGTTCGTATTATGGCCAACTCTATCCAAAGTGCAATTCGTGAATGCCCTAATGTGTATATTGTTGGACATAAGAATACGGATTTTGACTGTATGGGGGCTGCCTTGGCAATGTCTAGCTGGGTGAAAACGATTAAAGAAAGTCGTCCATATATAGTTTTAAAAGGCGTTTCTCGAGATAAACAACTACAAGAATGTATGGAACGCTATAAAGATACCATTAATTCTAGACATACTTTATTAACTCCAGAGCAGGCTAGAGAACAAATCAATCCAGAAAAAGATTTAGTCATTATGGTGGATCATGGAATTGCATGCATGTCGAGTGGAGATGTTTTCCTAGATCGTTGTAAAAAAATAATCGTATTGGATCACCATCGTCGTGGAGAAGCTTTTGTGAAAAATGCGATGTTAACGTATGTTGAAAGTGGAGCTAGTTCTGCTTGCGAATTAATTACAGAATTAATTCAGAATATCCCAGATACGGTTCCAATATACGAAGCCGAAGCAACTGTTATGTATTTAGGAGTTTTAGTGGATACCAATCGTTTCAAAATGCATAGTGATACAAGAACATTTGAAGCGGTGGCGGCACTTCGTTCCTGGGGGGCTAACCCTTCTGTAGCTGAATTGATTTTAAAAGAAGATTATGATTTATTTACAATAAAAAATGATTATATTTCTCGTGCAAAACGAGTACATGGTCGTTTTGTGATTTGTTGTATTGATGATGTTGTGCAAGATCGAACGATATTAGCACAAATTTCCCAACAACTCTTGTCCATTAAAGGAGCACAAGCTACTTTTACAATTGGTCAGGTTTCTGTGGATCCTGTTCAAAGTGCAATTAGTGCTCGTAGCGATAGTTCTTTTAACGTACAACGTGTAATGGAAAAGATGAATGGTGGCGGTCATTTTACGGCAGCTGCTGTACAAAAGCCATATTTACCAAACGAATTGGCTGAACAATTAGAAAGAATATTGGAGGAAGAAGAAAATGAAAGTAATATTGCTTAAAGATGTAAAAAAAGTAGGAAAAAAAGATGAAATTAAAGAAGTAAGCGACGGATACGCTCGTAACTATTTAATTAAAAATGGATTGGCTGTTGCTTATACAAAAGGTTCAAGTGCTGTCTTAAATAAACAAATGGAAGAAAAAGCAGAACACGAAGCGGAACTAAAAGCGCAAGCAGAAGTTGTTAAAGAACAATTAAGTAACATGACAGTGGATTTCACTTTATCTTCAGGAAAAGGCGGAAACGTATTTGGTTCTATTTCCAGCAAACAAATCGTTGCTGCATTGGCACAAAAAGGAATTAAAGTGGATAAACGTAAGTTAGAAATGCCACAAGCCATTTCTTCATTAGGAACAACAAGAGTAAAAGTTGATTTATACCGTGGACAAGTGATTGGTGAAATCGTAGTTCGCGTTTTCGAAAAGGGGTAGAAGATGGCAAGAGAGCTTCCTAATAGTGCCCAACTGGAACAAGCGTTATTAGGGTCTTTGATGATCTATCCAAGTGTAATGGCTCAATGCCAGGAGTTGGATTTACGAGAAGAAGAGTTTTATCAGCCAAATCACCAAGTTTTGTATAAGACAATGGAGCAATTATCCAAATTAGGAAGACCAACGGATTTAAATTCCATTGTTACCTATTTACACGATCAAGATAACCTTGATGGCGCTGGAGGAACGGATTATATCATTCGTTTGGCAGACGCAGCTATTAGTAGTGCGTATGTGAAGCAATATGTGGAACAAATTAAAGATAAAGCGCAACTACGCCAAATCATTTACACGAGTGAAAGAATAGTGGAAAATGCATACGATAATGCAGCGGATATGGACACTTTCTTAGATGAAACCGAAAGAAATCTATTAGATGTGACAAGAACTCGTCGTGGTGCTGAATTTGAATCTAGTGAAGTGATTGTTCATCGTGTATTAGAAGAATTGAATGAATTAAGAAATCATAAAGGGGTCAATGGGATAGCGACTGGATTTGTGGATTTGGACAAAATGACCAATGGATTCCACCCAGGAGATTTAATTATTTTAGCTGCTCGTCCTGCGATGGGAAAATCAGCGTTGGCATTAAATTTTGCCAGCCAGGTTGCAAGCCGTAATCCTGGAGCGGTAGCCATCTTTTCACTGGAAATGCCAGCCGATTCTTTGATGAAACGTATGTTGTCTGCTGAAAGTAATGTAAAAGCGACAAAGCTTCGTGATGGGAATACGTTAACTGAAAAAGATCTATCCAGATTGTATGAAGCGGGTTCACGTATGTCGGAAAGAAAGATATTTATTGACGATACAAGTAGTATTAAGGTGAGTCAGATTTTTTCGAAATGCCGAAAACTAAAAAGTGAATACGATTCGATATCTTTAGTTGTGATTGACTATCTACAATTGATTTCTGGTTCTCGTCAAGAATCGCGTCAACAAGAAGTATCGGATATTTCTCGTAACTTAAAAATTTTGGCGAAAGAAATGGAATGTCCAGTTGTAGCTCTTTCCCAATTGTCTCGTTCCGTAGAAACACGTGAAAACCACCGACCAATGTTGTCGGATTTACGTGAATCGGGTTCTATTGAGCAAGATGCCGATATCGTAATGTTCCTTTATCGTGGGAATTATTATGATAAAGATAAAGAAAAGAGTGAAGAATACGAAGTGGTTGAATTGAATTTAGCTAAACATCGTAATGGTTCGGTTGGAACAATCAATTTAACTTTTGAAAAACAAGTATCAAAATTTACCAATTGTGAAACTAAATTTGCTGGAGATGATATTCATGCGAGTTGATTTATTGTGTAGTGGTTCAAAAGGGAATGCTTGTATCATTCGAAGTAAAGAAACACAGATTATGATTGACTGTGGTTCGACAAAAAAATATTTATTTAAAGCTTTGGAACAAGCCAATGTAAAAAAAGAGAATAACGATGCATTATTAATTACGCATACGCATACCGATCATGTTTCTCAATTAAAACATTTTCAAAATGCACCTATTTATTCACACTGTTCTATTGAGGTTCCTGATAAACATATTATAGTCAATCCATTTGAGTCTTTTATGATCAAAGATCTTAAAATTACCGTGATTGGATTAAGTCATGATAGTCCTAACACTTGTGGCTATATCATTGAGGATGGAGAAGAAAAACTTGTATATGTCACAGACACTGGTTTTGTTCCCAATGTGTTTAAACCACTAATGGAAAATGCAGATTATTATATTTTTGAAAGCAATCACGATGTCAAAACCTTAATGCAAACGAATCGACCATATTATGTAAAACATAGAATAATTGGTGATACTGGACATTTGTGCAATGAAGATAGTAGTAATAATTTAGCTTCCTTGATTAACACAAACACGAAAGAGATTATTTTAGCCCATATTTCAGAAGACGGAAATCGTAAAGAAATTGTCATGGATACAATTGAGAATACTTTTAAAAGGAAACAATTACCTATGTCAAAAGTGCAAATTCGGGCAGCACAACAATTTGAAATTAATACTATTTTAGGCAAGTAAATCTTGCCTTTTTTTAATTACAAATTGGTTTCGTAAAGTCTCTAATTTAGTTTCCCATATTGTTTGTTTCAGTGTACTGTCTGGGATAAGATGAAAAACCAATCGTATTCTACAGAGGTAGCAAATAATGACATACTTAATAAGTAGAAATTCGATTTTTCCATCATTTTGTTTGTTCTAATTCTTTTTGTTAATTATTTAGGGTATGTTAATATGAAAGCAAAGAAAAATTGTAATTTTTCAACGAAGGAGTGAACAATATGAGTAAGGCAACAACAAAAATGGCTATTGCATTTGCCTTCAAAGAATTACTTTTGGAGAAATCCCTAGACAAAATTACGATAAATGATATTACAGAAAAGTGCGAGATGAACCGGCAGACATTTTATTATCATTTTCACGATATTTTAGAACTTACAGAATGGATTTGCGAACAAGATGCAGAACGCGCAATAAAGGAAAACAGGACATATGATACTTGGCAAGAAGGCTTCTTGTCTATTTTTAAGATGATAAAAAGAGATAAGGCATTCATCGTGAATATCTATCATAATGTCCCCAAGGATTATTTATATCGATATCTCTACAAAGTGACCTATCAGCTTTTGTATGATGTTCTTGAAGAAAAGGCTGAAGGGCTGATTGTGCGCGAAGAGGATAAAGCCTTTATCGCAAATTTTTATAAATATGGATTTGTAGGATTGGTATCAGAATGGATTGACGGAGGTATGAAGGATGATCCTGAAATCATAATAGGAAGACTAAATTCGCTGATTCAGGGATCGTTTCAGAATGCACTAAACAATGCGAAGACTAATAAATAAATTACGACAAAAAAAGAGGTTTGTCGTAATTTTAAACAATTTAATGGGAGTGTCGTTTAATCAGACACTCCCTTATTTTTGTGCATATCGTGAAATTCTTTTTGGTTATATATTAAGCATGTAGCAAGAAACACTTGCTCGATTTTGAGAAAACTATTAGAAAAGGAGAACAATTATGTATTATTCAGCAGGAACTTATGAATCGTTTGCAAAACCAGAGAAGCCAGAAGGAGCTGATAGAAAATCAGCATATATCATTGGAACTGGACTTGCAGGCTTGTCAGCAGCTTTTTATCTTGTAAGAGATGGTCAGGTAAAAGGAGAAAGAATCCATCTTCTTGAGAAACTTGATCTGGCAGGCGGGAGCTGTGATGGAAGAAAAGATATTTCCAAAGGATTTTATATGCGTGGTGGTAGAGAGATGGATAACCACTTTGAGTGTATGTGGGATATGTTTAGAGATGTTCCATCTATTGAAACTCCTGGTATATCCGTTTTAGATGAATATTATTGGCTTAACAAACACGATCCAAATTATTCGCTTTGTAGAGCTTCTGAAAAATGCGGACAAGATGCGCACACGGATAAGAAATTTGAATTGGATAAGGAGTCTGCACTTGCACTTTCGAAACTATTTATGACACAGGAGAAGGATTTGGAGGATAAGAAAATTAGCGACGTACTTCCAGATTCCTTCTGGAATACCAATTTTTGGCTTTATTGGCAGACAATGTTTGCGTTCCAAAAATGGTCATCCGCACTTGAGATGAAGAGATATTTATGCAGATATTGCCATCATATTGATGGACTTCCTGATTTCACAGCTCTAAGATTTACCAAGTATAATCAATATGAAAGTATGATTTTGCCATTAGTAAAGTATCTTGAAAGCCATGGCGTGTCTATTGAATATGGAATGGATGTAAAAAATGTAATAATCAAAGATACAAACGGAAAAAAGGTAGCGACTCAGCTTGTTTATGAGAAGAATGGTGTGCAGGATACCATCGATCTCATGGAAGATGATTTAGTATTTATTACCAATGGATGTTGTACCGATACTTCTTGCTATGGTGATCAGAATACTGCACCAGATATCAGTAATGTTAGAAATGGTGTAGGTGAATCATGGGATCTTTGGAAGAATATTGCTGCTCAGGCTAAGCATGGTGAGTATGGTAATCCCGATAAGTTCTGTACTGACTTTGAGGCAACAAACTGGATGAGTGCTACTGTAGAGACTAAGGACGAAGAAATTATTCAGAAAATTATCGGTGTATGTAAGCGAGATCCTAGAGAAGGTAAAGTTACAACGGGTGGTATTGTAACTGTTAAAGATAGCACTGAAAATTGGTATCTTTCTTGGACTATTAACCGTCAGCCACAGTTTAAGGCACAGGATAAGGATACAGTACTTATTTGGGTATATTCACTTAACACAAATAAGCCAGGAAACTATGTGAAGAAGCCTATGCGTGAATGTACTGGTGAAGAGGTATGTCGCGAGTGGTTGTATCATATTGGTGTTCCAACAAATAAAATCGATGATTGGGCAAAGAATCGTTGTAATACAACAACTTGTTTTATGCCATACATTAACGCTTTCTTCCAGCCAAGAAAAGAAGAGGATCGACCTCTTGTAGTGCCAGAAGGAGCCGTAAATTTTGCATTTCTTGGACAGTTTGCAGAGACTCCAAGAGATACAATCTTTACAACAGAGTATTCAATTCGTACAGGTATGGAAGCTGTTTATACTCTTATGAATGTTGACAGAGGTGTTCCAGAGGTGTGGGGTTCTCAGTATGATGTGAGAGAATTACTTCGTGCGGTATATTATGCGCTAGATAAGAAATCACTTGAAGAAATACCGCTTTCTTTTAAGGAAAAGATTTTATTAAAAAAAGTTTTGAATGCAGTAAAGGGCACAGACGTTGAATTGTTACTGAAGAATAGTGGTTTAATACGATAAGAGTGAAGTGAGTTGTTAGGAGTAGATTTAGATCTGCTCTTTACTTTTTTAGTAAGAATTGCGTAATAAATTTGTGCAAATAAAGGAAAATTAAATTAATTGATTTTGAATCACTTTTTTTGTGTTACGTAAGCGCTTTTACTCATAGGAAAGATTAGCAAATTGAATTATGAGTGTGTTATAATCAATTTTGTAGAGGAATGTGAAAATGAGCTTAATTATGGTGTTAAAAGAATGAAATCGTATGGCTTTCCCATGGCGTTATTAGCGAATCTACTAATCTGGGTTTTTATCGGATACAAGGTAGATGCCTGGCTTCATACAAGCCCAATATTTGTGATGATTGGTTTGTTTTATTCTTTGTTTGGAACGATTTATTTGTATTATAAAAAAATGAGGAAAAACGATGAATAAAGAACTTAAAGCTTTAACTCAAGCAATCACAAAATATTCTTTGATACTAGGGGTATCATTTGGGGCTGTAGGTGCTCTGATTTTTCGCGATGGGCTGGTTGCTTTGGGTATTTTAATAGGGAATCTGACAGGTTTATTAGGATATTTTATGATTGTTCAGATGGCTATTAATTTGACTGGAGACGAGAAAACTGGAAAGAAAACTGGGATATTTAATTATAGTGTTCGATATCTACTTTACGCATTGATTTTTTGTTTTTGCGTATTCTATTTAAAAATATCTGTTGTTTCTTTGTTAGTTGGAATTTTATCGCATAAAGCTTCAATTTACATTTACTCGATTTTAAAAAAAGAAAGGGAGGATGAAAATGGATCAAATTAGTGCATTGGAATTGCATTTTGGCAGTTTTTCCTTAGTGATTCCTCAATCTATTTTGGTGTGGTTTGGAATATGCATCTTCTTTGGAATCTTTTTTGTGGTAGCAGGAAAGAAAATCGAAAAGCAAGATCCAACAAAAGCCAGCAAAGGATTGGTATATCTTTGTGAAGAAATGTTGAATCTAGTTTTATATGTTATTCAAGATAACTTAAAAGAAAAAACAAAAAAATACATTCCTGTATTTGGTACTTGTATCATTATGATGCTAGTTGCCAATTTAATTGGATTAATTGGTTTACAAAACCCAACGAGCAATGTAAGTTTCAATGCCACTTTAGCCGTCACAATGTGGTTTATGATTCAAGGTAACGGAATCAAGAAAAATGGTTTACTTGCTCGTATGAAAGAGTTAACTGAACCAATGATTTTATTAACACCATTGAACGTGATTGGGGAATTGGCGTTACCAATTTCTCTTACAATGCGTTTATTTGGGAACATCTTAGCCGGAAGTATCATTACGATGCTTGTATATGGATTATTAAAATCATTAATGCCTTTTGGGGCAATTGGATTGTTAATTACGCCATTCTTGCATGTGTATTTTGATATTTTTTCAGGTGTTATTCAGACCTATATCTTCTTTACACTAGGTTCGTTCTTCTTAGGACAACAAGTATGTGAAGAAGAATAAGAAAAAAAGGAGGACATAAAAATGGAATTTAATCAATTTTTCGTACAAGGTTTGGCTTTATTAGGAGCTGGTATCGCAATGGTTGCTGGTTTAGGACAAGGTATTGGACAAGGGTTCGCTGCTGGTAAAGCTTGTGAAGCTATTTCTAGAAATCCAGAAGCTGCTGGTAAAATTCAATCTGTCATGGTATTAGGTATTGCCTTAGCCGAAACAACAGGTATCTATTCGTTAGTAATCGCAATCTTGTTAATCTTCGTTAAAGGTTAATAGTAGATAGGTGATCGGTATGGATGGTTTTAATATAGATAATTATCTTCGTATTGCACCAACCGATGTCATTCTAGTTCTTATTTCAACATGCATTATTATCTTAATCGCAAAGAAATTTTTCTGGTCTCAATTGATTGCTTTGGTAGAAAAAAGACAAAGCGTAATTCAAGAAAACATTGATTCTTCTTATCGTTTAAAACAAGAAGCAGAATCGGTGAAAGCAGAATATGATGAAAAAATGAAAAACGCTGGTAAAGAAGCACACGATATTGTTGAGTCAGCTCGTGAACACGCTTCACAAGAAAAAGTGCGTATCATTACAGAAGCAAAAGAAGAATCCGCTCGTCTTCGTAAACAAAACCAAGAAGATATTGAGCACGATAAGCTAAATGCAGAAAAAGAAATGAAAGAAGCCATCAGCGATGTTGCGATGGAAGCAGCGAAAAAGCTTGTTGAAAAAGAAATGGACGAGGCTACACAAAAGAAATTTGTGGAAGACTTTATCAATCAGGCAGGCGATAAATTATGGTAGAAACATATAAACCATACGCGCAAGCATTGTTTGAACTCGCATCGGAACAATCGAAACAAGACGAATATTTAGGCGCATTAAAAGAATTAGAAACAGTTTGGGAATCGACTCCGGAATTGTCAAAATTCTTCTCGCACCCAAAAATCACAAAAAAACAGAAACAAGATTGTTTAGAAAGTATCTTTTCTAAAGATGTAGATCCAATTGTATATCGTTATCTTTTGGTGTTAAATCAACACAATATGATTGGTTATTTTGTCCAAATTGTTGAAGCTTATAAAGAATTGTGGAAAGAAGCTAAAAACATTGAAACGATTAAAGTGGAATCCGCTACAACATTAGAAGAAGATCAAATTCAAGCATTAAAGAAAATGTTAGAATCAAAATTGAATAAAGAAGTGGAACTGGTAATTAAAGTCGATTCTTCTTTAATTGCTGGTTTACGTGTCCAAACAAAAGACTTTGTATTGGATAATACAGTTTCATCTAGATTAGCTAGCATGAAAGAACAATTAAAAGGTTAGGTGATACTATGAGTTTAAATCCAGCTGAAATTAGTAAATTAATTAAAGCACAAATTCAAAATATCGACCAAGATCTAGAGATGAATGAAAGTGGTACAGTTATCAGTATTGGTGACGGTATCGCTACCGTATACGGTCTTCAAAACGCAATGATGTCCGAATTATTATTATTCCCTCACGACGTGTATGGAATGGTAATGAACCTTGAAGACGAACACGTAGGTGTCGTATTAATGGGTGATAATCCAGACATCAAAGAAGGAGACTTAGTAAAACGTACAGGACACATTGTCGAAGTACCTGTTGGAGATGGAATGATCGGTCGTGTTGTAAATGCGTTAGGACAACCTATTGATGGAAAAGGTCCTATCGAATCAAGCCGTACTCGTCCAGTTGAACGTGTAGCTCCAGGGGTTATGACAAGAAAATCCGTAGGTGTTCCTCTACAAACAGGATTAAAAATCATTGACTCTATGATTCCTATTGGTCGTGGTCAACGTGAGTTAATCATCGGGGACCGTCAAACAGGAAAAACAGCGATTGCGATTGATACAATCATTAACCAAAAAGGAAACAATGTAAAATGTATCTATGTTGCGATTGGTCAAAAAGCAAGTACAGTTGCGCAAATTGTTGAAAAATTAAAACAACACGATGCGATGGAATATACAACAATCGTTGTTTCTACAGCATCGGAAGCAGCACCTTTACAATATTTAGCACCATATGCAGGATGTGCAATTGGTGAAGAATGGATGGAAGAAGGACAAGATGTATTAATCGTTTATGACGATTTAAGTAAACACGCGGTTGCTTATCGTACAATGTCCTTATTATTGCGTCGTCCTCCAGGACGTGAAGCGTATCCAGGAGATGTATTCTATTTACACTCACGTTTATTAGAACGTGCAGCTCGTTTGAATGAAAATTATGGAAATGGTGGTTCTTTAACAGCTCTTCCTATCATTGAAACACAAGCTGGGGATATTTCTGCATACATTCCTACAAACGTAATTTCTATCACAGATGGACAAATCTTCTTAAAGAATGATATGTTCAACGCAGGTATCCGTCCTTCTGTAGACAGTGGTCTTTCCGTTTCTCGTGTAGGATCTGCTGCACAAATTAAAGCGATGAAACAAGTTTCTGGTTCGTTAAAATTGGAATTAGCACAATTCCACGAAATGGAAGCTTTCGCTAAATTTGGTTCAGACTTAGATGCATCAACAAAAGGTGTATTAGATCACGGTCAACGATTGACACAATTATTAATTCAAAAACAATATTCTCCTATGCGTGTTAGTGAACAAGTTGTTTCTCTATTCGCTGCAAAAAATAAATATTTAAAAGACGTTGCTGTGGATAAAGTAGGAGCATGGGAAGCTGGAATGATCGATTTTATGAATCGTGAATATCCATATGTATTCGATCAAATCGAAGCGAAAAAAGTATTAGACGATGAGTTAGAAAGCCAAATGAAAACTGCATTAGACGCATACAGTAAACAATTTGCGTTAGAACAAGGAGCATAGGATGGCTCAGAGTAGACAAGCAATTCAATCTCGTATTCAATCGGTGGATTCGACAAAGAAAATCACCAAAGCGATGCAATTGGTTGCTTCTAGTAAACTAACTCGTCAGAAACAATTGATGGAAGAAAATAGAGAATA
>JAUNDJ010000055.1 GCA_030526175.1 Bacillota bacterium | reverse complement strand
GTACATTTTTATGTACTCCTCTGATTGTCATTAAATAATTAACTTAATGACATTGACTAATTCCCTTTTTCCAAATATTCTAAAGCATGTTGATACAGATCGTATTTCTTTGTCTTCATTCCATTCGTTCTTCGAATATCCAGATTGTGTTTCAAATCTTCTATTTTTACTTTTCTTGCCAAAACATTCTTAGAAATCGCATGTACATATTCCATATATGGAACATCTTTTTGATGCGTTAACAAGCGCAAAGCTTCTATGATTTCTTCGGAAAAGTATTTTGCCAAATCATCAAAAGAATATGTGTCGCCATGATCTTCCAAAACATCGTGTAAAAGAGCCACTATTACTTCATTTTCAGAATCCAATTGACTCGCTACATAGAAAGGATGAAAAACATATGGATAGCCTGCTTTATCCTTATCTTCTTTATGTGCTTCGAAACAAATCTCACAGGCTTTCTTAACCAATTCAGAATAGAACATATTATTCCACCTGAATGCCCGTAACGGCTTCAAAATGATATTTCACAATACCCAAATCGATTTTAGAATAAGGCCCCCATTTAGAAACAGCCGAAACCTTACCATCCTTTTGATAAGTGAAGTAATATTGTTGCTGATTTATCGCCGTTGGGGCTAATTGTACAGCTTCCATTCCTTTGATAAACCAATCGGGACTGTTCATATCTACGTTACAAACTTTTCGCATGTCCTTATTTCTATGCATTTTTCCCTGATTTTTTCCATATCCTAAGGCAATGATGATCGCTTCTTTTTCATCCGGCAATACTATGGCTTTACTCTTACCATGCGTAAGTGCCACCCAACAAGTATTAAGTCCTAATTCTTGCGCTTTAAGAACAAGCTGTTCGCCAAAATATCCACAGTTTTCATCCAATTTCTCCGCTTTCTTTCCTACCATACAAATATAGTTTTTTACTCCAAATACTCGTCCATAATGGGCCAAAGCCGAATTAAAACAATCTGGTTCATCATAAAAAACTTGAATGTGCAAATTTGTTTCTTCATTAATCTCACGAATCAAAACATCTAAGATATCTCTTTTTTCATATTCGATTTTTTTATCTTCATACTGACGAACACTATGACGCTTCTTCATTATTTCTAAAATTTTCATATAACTTCCACTTTCTTATTCTTTTTAAAAAAAAAAGAAGCCTGTGCTTCTTCTTATTCCCCTGGTGTAGGTTTAATTACTTTTCCTGAATTCCAAAGTTTTGCGACTCTTTGCGCAGCATCTAATTTTTGATCTGGGGTTTTGAAAGTAGTACTGATCGAATGACAACCACATTCATAACACATGATATACATGCTGTTCCCATTTTCTTCTTCGATATAAGCAGGTCCGTCGCAAAGTGGACAATCTTCAATTTCTACCATTTCATGAATTTCCATAAATACATCTTCCTTTTTTTCTTACAAGAAGAATTATATCATATTTGTCAGAATATATGAAAAAACTATGCAGATTGCACCTACTTGATATTTACTCTGTAAAGTTTTACAATGATATCATGGTTTTTGGGAGGACATATATATGTGTGGTATTGTAGGATACATCGGCCATCAACAAGCCGGACCTATCCTTCTTGATGGATTATCTAAACTAGAATATCGAGGATACGATAGTGCTGGTTTAGCCATTCGAGATGGTGAAAAATTAGCAGAGGTCGTTAAAGCGAAAGGTCGACTAAAAGTATTGAGTGAAATGACAGATGAAGGAAGAGCTGTTCGCGGAACTTGTGGAATCGGTCATACTCGTTGGGCAACGCATGGGGAACCAAGTGTAATCAACGCCCACCCTCACGTCAGCGGAAATTCTCTATCAGGTATGGGAGAAGAAGATAGTGAAGTAGTTGGTGTTCACAACGGAATTATTGAAAATTATAATGAATTAAAAGAAAAATTAATGAAAAATGGATATACATTCTATTCGCAAACGGATACAGAAGTAGCCATTAAATTAATTGATTATTACTACAAAAAATATGGAAACTGTGCCGATTCTATTTCCAAGGCAATGATTCGTATTCGTGGATCGTACGCTTTAGAAGTTATGTTCAAAAACAGTCCTGGAGAAATCTGGGTTGCCAGAAAAGATAGTCCAATGATTATTGGAATTAAAAATGGTGAAAGCTTTATCGCTAGTGATGTACCAGCTATTTTAAAACATACTCGTAACGTTTACTATATTGGAAACCAAGAAATGGCTTGTATCCAAGCTGGAGAAGCGCATTTTTTCAACATCGATAAGGACGAACTAACAAAAGAATTAGTCGAAATTAAATGGGATGCACAAGCTGCTGAAAAAGGTGGTTTCCAACACTTTATGATGAAAGAAATCCACGAACAACCTAAAGCTGTGGAAGATTCTTTGAATAGTTATTTAAAAGAAGATAATCGAATCGAAATTGGATTGAGTGAAGAAGAAATTGCTGAAGTCGATCAAATAACAATCGTTGCTTGTGGAAGTGCTTGGCATGTAGGAATGGTTGGACAATATGTCTTTGAAGATTTGGCAAAAATACCAGTTCGTGTAGAATTAGCCAGTGAGTTTAGATATCGTAAACCTTTATTGACAAAAAATCATTTAGTTATCGTTATTAGCCAATCTGGAGAAACAGCCGATTCCCTTGCTGCACTTCGTCTTGCCAATGATATGGGAGTTAAGACTTCAGGGCTTGTCAATGTGGTAGGAAGCAGTATCGCCCGTGAAGCACAACACGTATTGTATACAATTACGGGTCCAGAAATTGCGGTTGCGACAACAAAAGCATATTCAGCACAATTAATTGCGATGTATTGTATGGCAATAAAATTTGGTCAAGTACGTGGTGTATTAGAAGATATTAGTGAATATGCTCAACAATTACGAAGCTTACCTCAAAAGATCCAGCGAATCTTAGATGATAAAGAACGTATTCAATGGTTTGCCGCTAAGTATGCGAATGCCAAAGACATTTTCTTTATTGGACGCGGTATTGACTACGCAGTCTCTTTAGAAGGTTCGTTAAAAATGAAAGAAATTTCCTATATTCACTCAGAAGCGTATGCAGCAGGAGAATTAAAACATGGAACGATTTCTTTAATCGAAGACAACACTTTATTAATTGGAATTTTGACACAAAACGCATTGTATGAAAAAACAGTCAGCAATATGGTTGAATGTAAATCTCGTGGTGCCTACTTAATGGGATTAACCAGCTATGGGCACTATGAAATGGAAGATACGGCAAACTTTGTGGTATATATTCCAAAAACGGATGAACACTTTACCCCTTCTTTGGCAATCATTCCTTTACAATTAATGGGATATTATGTCAGCGTTGCCAAAGGATTGGATGTAGATAAACCAAGAAACCTTGCCAAAAGTGTAACTGTCGAATAGTAAAACAAGGCTATCCTTCGATAGCCTTTTCTAATTTCTTAAATTTTGTGAAGCCAAAACTCTTTATATTTTCTTTTCCAGTGACCAAAACCAGTTTATACCCAAAATCCAATATACCATTTTTCAATAGTCCATTCAGAAAACGAGTATATGCACTTCCTTGTCTAAAATCCCAGTTTTCAATTACCAAAATCCAGTTCATATTATAATAATGGTCCAATTGTTCTAATGTTTCATCTAAATAGAAATACTTGTCCATTCGCTTAAAAGGATATGCCTTTTGAATTTCTTCAATACATACTTCTTGTAGTCGCATAACATCGTCTACTTCTTCCATATCAATGTGAATCACATCGTATGAATGATAGAAGCTAATAATCGATTCCACGTCTTTTTTGGACAATTGTGAAGAAAATACATATTTATCTTTTGTCTTCAAACAATTCTTGATTGCTTCTAAAAATGGACTTGTTTCATCCGTTAATCGACCAGGATTAATATATTTATTCATAATCAAATTTCCCATCGTTCTTTTCTTCTAATGCCTTAATCATATGATATGTCATTTCACTATAAGGTGTGGGAATGTTATGGATTTTTCCTAACTTGATTAAAGCGCCCGCAAACATATCAATTTCCGTATGACGTTTGGCCTCCAAGTCTTGCAGTGTCGAATAACGAGCACGATCTGCTCCTCTAGAACCTTTTGGATATACACTCTCACTCATCAACAAATCAATTCCTTCAGCGGTTGCGATAGCTTCCACTTCTTCTTTTAATTTATTTTGAATAAAGGCTACATGTGCACTGTCTCGATATGCGCCTAAGCCAACGCCTAACATTGCTTGTGGCAAATTATATGTGACATTTAATCTAAATTTTTCCCAGATATCTACTAAAATAGTGGATGTGATATGGTAACGCAATGGTGTTCCATTCAATAATTCACAAAGAAAATCTATACGATCTGTTCTATTTGGATCTTCTTCTCCAAAAATAATTCCAATTGTAGTCTCTGGATCAAAAACAATCGAATTCTCTTTTCGTTCCGAAGCAATTTTAATTAGCGAATACATCATGTGTTCTTTTCCAATGGCTTCACCAATTATTTTTTCACTCTCCACTCCATTCATTAGAGAAAGAACCATCGTTTTTTCCGTTACAATTTCTTTAATATCTTCTAAAGCTGCTTGTAAAGCGTTATATTTTACACAAACAAATAGAATATCCACGCCCTTAGCCTGACTAGGTGTTTTTATTGTTGGAAAATACATTTCCCCATTAATCTTCCATCCATTTTTTTCATACCGATCTTTGCGTTCACCTTGCGCTACGACGCAAAAATCAATGTCTTCTTTGCGAGAAAATCCCCATAATAAGTAACTTCCTACTGCTCCACTTCCTAATACGGCCACACTTTTTGTCATTATACTTCATCCCTTTCTCAAAAACTCCTTTTCATTATAAGAAAAAAACAGTGGGGATTCCACTGTTAATAGTAAATCGAAGCTTTGATTTCTTCTACTTTTTCTTTTCCACAAAGAACTTCCATCATCGCAAAACCAAAATCAATGGCAGCGGCGGCAGATTTTCCCGTAATCATATTACCATCAATAACCGCATAATCTTCGTGATATGTTCCACCAAAATCAGCATTCATCGATGTGAAACAAGTGTAATTTTTTCCTTTTAATAATCCTTCTTGCCCAAAGATAGTTGGGGATGCACAAATCGCCGCAATAATTTTCTTTTCCGCAAATTCATGAACCAAAGATAAAACAGATGGATTCACTCTTAATTTCGTGTGATGTGGTCCTCCTGGTAAAAATAAACAATCGGCTTTGGAAAAATCATACTCTTTCATAGGGATCGTAGGTCCATACTGTACACCGCATCGTCCGGAAACACTCTCGTTATTCACAGCAATCATATCCACTTGACATCCTGCACGAGTCAATAAATCAATAGGTCCCATTGCTTCTAATTCTTCAAAACCATTTTCTAATAATACAGCTACTGTTGTCATTTTCAATCACTCCTTAAAAAAAGTATACTCTCAATTACTTTCTTGAGCAAACGAAAGCGTCAGTGTTAGAATAAGTATAGAGGTCTTCACTATGAAAAAAATATTTACTCCTTCGAATAAAGAAATTCGCTTATGTGCTATTTTATATTGTGTGATTGGTGCTTGTTTACTACTTCTCAACAACAATATCCTAACCATTATCGCTCGTGTATTGGGCTTATTTATTTGTGGTGCTGGATTTTTACTTATGTGGTTCTATCTTTCTAAAACAAAAAATCTTACGAAAATATCTGTTATGATCGGATTTCCATTGGCTGTTGTTGGATTATTATTATTAATGAGTCCCGAGAGCATACTTTCCATCGTTCCAGTTTTCGTTGCGATATTATTTATCATCCATTCTTTATTTACGATTAAAAACGTCCTTCGTTTTAAAAAAAGAGGTTTTAATAAATGGACATATCATTTAGCTTCTGCGCTATTTATCCTACTTCTAGGACTGATTGTCCTTTTTGATCCATTGCACAAAATAACCATTCTTTTAAAATTAATTGGCATTGGATTTGTCATACAAGCTATTCTCCTTTTTGTTGAAGAGAAGCTGGCTCAAAAATATGAGAATCAAGAAGCTCAGGAATAATTTGAGCTTCTTAATTTTTTGTTTAATTTTGAATATACATTTTCTTTAAACCATGGTTCCGTAGACTTTTCTACTGCTTGATCCAATGTAAACCATCCAACCGCACTATTTTCATCTTCTTTATTTGAGATTTCCAAAGTATCATCCGCTTCTAATAAATAGGTTACATTTAAATGAAGATGACTCGATACATATTTTCCCTTTTTTATATGACCATCGACAGTTAATACTTCTACTGAGAAAATCTGCTTAGAAACAGGAATGACTTCTTGAATCCCCGATTCTTCTTTCACTTCCTTGATAGCCACGGCTAAACAATCTTCGTTTCCATCGTTATGTCCTCCTAGCCAAGCCCAAGAGTCATATAGATTGTGATAGGCCATTAACACTTTTGTGTGCTCTTTATTCGTTACCCATGCGGAAGAAGTAATATGAGCCACGCTATTCTCTCTTGTAAAGATATCTTCATGCGACTCAACCATCGCAAGAATCAAATCGCGATCTCTTTCTTCTTGTTCGTTAAAAGGAATATATGCTTGTAGTTGTTGAATGAATATTTCTCTCATGTTTTTCTCCTTCTTTGATACAACGTATTATATCATGTATAATAAGAAAAAGGAGTGAACTATATGCGTATATGTGTATATGGAGCAGCCAGTGACTTAATTGATCAAAAGTATTTAAAAGAAATGGAACAAGTTGGAGAAACCTTAGCGAATGAAGGACATTCCTTGGTTTTTGGTGGTGGAGATTGTGGTGTAATGGGTGCTACCGCTGCCGGTTTTTCAAAAGGTAACGGTGAAATCATAGGTGTTATAACCAATTATATCCATGAATTCGAAAAAGTGCATGAATCTTGTACACAGACTCTTGTCGTAGACACCTTAGCCGAAAGAAAACTGATTATGGAAGAAAAAGCAGAGATTTTCTTAATCGCTCCTGGAGGAATTGGAACATACGATGAGTTTTTCCAATGTTTAACACTAAAAGAATTAAATCGACACAACAAACCAATCCTTGTCTATAATCCTTTTGGATACTATAATGCTCTAATCCAAATCATCGAACAAGGTGTCAAAGATTGTTTTATTCGACCTATCGTACCAAGTCTATATACTGTCTGCAATAATTTAGAAGAATTAATCCAAACATTAAAAAATGTCTAGAAATAACATCTAGACATTTTTCTATTTAATTTTTGATTTTAAATACGCAAAGATGAAATCATCTAAGTTTCCATCTAAAACATCTTGTACCTGACTCGTTTCTTGTCCTGTACGCACATCTTTTACCATACTATATGGGTGCATGACATAGTTACGAATTTGGCTTCCCCATTCGTTTGCCATTTGCTCCCCTTTAATTTGTGCCAATTTCTTTTCTTGTTCCTCAATCTCCAATTGATACAAACGCGATTTTAATACACGCAAAGCTTCTTCACGGTTTTCATGTTGGCTACGACCATTTTGACAAGTCGCCACAATCCCCGTTGGTTTGTGAACCAAACGGACAGCACTATCGGTTTTATTAATATGTTGTCCCCCTGCTCCACTTGCACGCTTCGTTTCAAAAATCAAATCTTCTGGTTTGATCTCAATTTCAATTTCGTCATTAAATTGAGGCATAACATCTAAACTGGCAAAAGAAGTATGTCTTCTAGCTCCCGAATCAAAAGGAGAAATTCGAACTAGACGATGCACACCTTTTTCACTTTTTAAATATCCGTATGCCTTATCGCCCTCAACAAGCATAGTCACACTTTTGATTCCTGCTACATCGCCAGGAAGATAATCCAATACAGTTACCTTATATCCTTTTTTTTCGGCATAACGAGTATACATACGATACAACATATTTGCCCAGTCACAAGATTCCGTTCCTCCAGCTCCTGGATGTAATTCTAAGATGGCATTGTTTTGATCGTATTCATGGCTTAATAACACTTGAATTTCAAAAGATTCAAATGTCTTTTGTGCCTCTAAATACTCTTCTTCAATCAACAACATCAGCTCTTCATCCATGGCTTGAGAAAGTTCTTCCCCATTTTCTTCCAAAGACTCAAACGTTTTTACTAAAGTATTGTATCCATCCACGACTTCCTTTAACGCATTTCTTGTACGTAATATTTGTTGAGCCTTTTTCTGATCGTTCCAGAACGTATCTTCTGCACTTAAACGATCGTATTTTTCAATTAGTTCATTTTTTGTTTCTAAGTCAAAGAGACTCACCCAGAGCTCTTAATTTCTCCAGGTGAGTAGTAACGCCTTGTCTTAATTCGTATAATTCCATCGCTTATTTCTTTTCGCGGTGGATACGTACTTTTAATAAGAAGAATGCGATTTCACGATCCGTTCTACGATTCATTTCGTCAAACATTTGGAATCCTTCTTCTACATATTGTTGAAGTGGGTTATTTTGTGCATATGAACGTAAATAAATTCCACTACGAAGTTTATCCATCATATCGATGTGTTGGATCCAGTTGCGGTCAATATTACGAAGAACCACTGTTTTTTCAAATGGGAAGAATTGTAATTTTACAGGAAGAATTTCTTCTTCATAAGCACTCCACATTCTATCTACTGTAAACGCCTTAATTTCATCGTAAGATTTATCTTTGATATCTAATGGGTGAATTGAACGTTTAATCGTTTTAATTCCTTTACTTTGTGCCACTAAATCTTGGTCTTCGTCTTTTAATCCCATCATTTCTAAAGATTTACAGAATCCTAATGTATCCACAACCGCTTTTTTGCCTTCTACTAAGTTTAATTGAAGCGTTTGTTCCACTGTTTTTTCGAAAATGTCATGTACCATATCGTGTACATCTTCACTTTCTAAAATCATATTACGTTGTCTATAAATGATTTCACGTTGTCTTCTTAATACATCATCATAATCTAGTAAGTTTTTACGCATATCAAAGTTGAATCCTTCAACTCGTTTTTGTGCCATCGTAATCGATTTTGTGATCATTTTTGATTCAATTGGTTCGTCTCCAGCTTTTGACATTAATGCTTGAAGCTTATCTCCACCAAAACGTACCATTAAACTATCTTCTAAAGAAACATAGAATCTTGAGAAACCTGGATCTCCTTGACGACCAGAACGTCCACGTAATTGGTTATCGATACGACGAGATTCGTGTCGTTCAGAACCTAATACTGCTAAACCACCTAATTCTCTTGATTGAGCTGTCAATTTAATATCGGTACCACGACCAGCCATGTTTGTGGCAATTGTTACTGATTTTGGACGACCAGCTTGCGCAACAATTTCCGCTTCTTTTGCGTGGTTTTTTGCATTCAATAATTGGTGAGGAATTCCTTCTTTTTGAAGAAGTTCAGAAATCAATTCTGAAGTTTCTACCGCAATAGTACCAACAAGAACTGGTTGGCCTTTTTCGTATAAACGTTTTACTTCTTGTACCAATGCTGCATATTTCAAATCCTTACGAGCATATACTTCATCTGGTAAATCCTTACGAGCAATTTCTCGGTTTGTAGGAATTTCAATTACTTTCATGTTGTAAGTATTTAAGAATTCTTCCTCTTCTGTTTTTGCGGTACCTGTCATACCAGCTAATTTTGTATAAAGACGGAAGAAGTTTTGATAAGTGATTGTTGCCAATGTAGAAGTTTCTTCTTTAATTGGTACTCCTTCTTTGGCTTCAATAGCTTGGTGTAACCCATCAGAATATGCACGACCTGGCATCATACGACCTGTAAATTGGTCTACGATTACGATTTCTTGGTCATCACTAACAACATATTCCACTTCTCGCATCATGATGTAGTTCGCTTTTAAAGCTTGGTTGATGTGGTGTACTAATTGCGTATGTTCAATATCGTATAAGTTTCCAATTTTAAAGAATTGTTCCGCTTTTGTAACCCCTGCTTCGCTTAACATAACTTGACGCGTTTTTTCATCAATATCATAATCTCCAGAGATTAAGATTTTTTCATGTGTAAATTTATCTGTTTCATATTCTGGCGCCACCAATGTTTTTACGAAAGAATCCGCTGCCACATATAAGTTTGCGGTTTGTTTCTTTCCACCAGAAATGATCAATGGCGTTCTACTTTCATCAATTAATACGGAGTCAACTTCGTCAATGATAGCCATATTTAAACCACGCATTACACGGTCGTCAACGCTTGTCACCATATTATCACGCAAGTAGTCAAAACCTAATTCGGAGTTTGTAGTATACGTAATGTCACATGCATAAGCAGCACGTTTTTCTTTTGCGCGAAGTTCACGTTTGTTTACACCTACTGTTAATCCTAAGAAACGATAGATTTCACCCATCCAGGCAGCATCACGTCCAGCTAAGTATTCGTTTACTGTAATTACGTGTACCCCTTGTCCAGCCAAAGCATTTAGATATACCGCCATTGTTGCAGTTAAGGTTTTCCCTTCACCTGTCTTCATTTCGGCAATATCCCCTTTGTG
This sequence comes from Bacillota bacterium, assembly GCA_030526175.1. Lineage (GTDB taxonomy): Bacteria > Bacillota_I > Bacilli_A > Erysipelotrichales > Erysipelotrichaceae > Floccifex. Next base: position 8,672 of record JAUNDJ010000055.1, on the reverse strand, counting down.
CATCGCAAGAGAACCCATGATTTGCACCTTGTAAGGTTTTTCATTAATAACACGATATGCTGCTTCACGAGCTGTCGCAAAAGCTTCATAAAGAATGTCATCAATAGTTTCTCCTGCACTTAAACGATTTCTATATTCATTAGTTTTTTCTCTTAATTCTTCATCTGATAATTTTTTCATTTGAGGTTCTAGAGCAATGACCTTTTCAGCCATTTTTTCTAATACTTTTAGTTCTTTTTCTTCTTCAGAAAAGAATTTACTAAAAAATCCCATATTATGTCCTCCTATTAACTAGTCTAAATCAGTTTAAGATTATACCATAGAATTTCTAGTTTTTCGACAAGATTTTGATTGTTTGCTCATAAAACGGTATAAATGCACTCGGTAGTGCATAATACGTATTGATTTCTTCGACTGAAAAAAACTCTTCGTTTTCTTCTACAAATACTATATAGCCTTCCATATGCCATTCCACATGAGAAAAAATATGCACATATGGTTCTAGTGGTATCTTTTTTTCAAACGCCACAGGACATTTTTCATCAAACCCATATAAGCCCGCCAACAAACCGTATTCCTTTCGCTTATGAAGATGGATTTTTTCATTACTAACAAGCACATAAAACGTTTTCTTTTCAACTTTTCGCTTTTTCTTTTCTGGATAAACAGGAAGCTTCGCTGGTTCTTTACTCATACAATCCTTTTTTATCGGACAAATATCACATCTTGGATTTTTCGGAATACAAACCAAAGCCCCTAGTTCCATGATTGCTTGATTGTATTCAAAAACAGGTTCGTACAAAGAAGCATCGACTAACGATTCAATCTTCTTTTTCGTCTTCGACTTTGTCACATCTTCTTGAATGTCGTAGAGTCTTGAAAAAACACGGATTACATTTCCATCGATTGCGCTCACTTTTTCATTGAAACAAATGGAAGCAATTGCACCAGCTGTATAAGGACCAATTCCTGGAAGAGTCATTAGCTCCTTTTTATTATTTGGTAGTGTTCCCTCATATTTTTCCATACACACTTGAGCACATTTTTGTAAGTTTTTGCACCGGGAATAATATCCCAATCCTTGCCATAATTTTTTTAAAACATCTTCATCACATTTTGCCAGAGATTCCATATCCGGAAGTTCTTGCGTAAATCGTCGAAAATACGGAATCATAGCTTCAATTCTTGTTTGTTGGGCCATGATCTCACTAATCCATATATGATAAGGATCTCGATTTTTTCGAAATTCCAATTCTCTTTTGTTGGCTTGATACCAATTTAATAAATCTTTTTGAAACATACTATCACCTACACAGAGGATATTGTATACTGAATAATAGAAAAATACTATTCAGGTGATTCTATGAAAAAAATACAAGTAAGTGAAATGAATGACTTTAAAATTGGTCATTATACGGATTTAGAAAACGGAACCGGATGTAGCGTCATCCTTTGTGAACAAGGAGCTATTGCTGGTGTAGATGTACGAGGAGGTTGGCCTGCTACTCGTGAAACCGATCTTTTAGACCCAAAAAACATGGTCCAACAAATTCATGCCGTGACTCTATCTGGAGGAAGTGCTTATGGACTAGAAGCCAGCTGTGGAGTTATGGAATATTTAGGCGAACACAAAATCGGATTTGATATGAAAGGAATCTATATTCCTATTGTTTGCCAAGCTAGTCTTTTCGACTGTGGTTTGGGAACAGTAAGTGCTTATCCACACAAAGAACATGGATATTATGCTTGTCAGCATATTCAAGAAACGGATTTACAAGGATGTATCGGAGCTGGAACAGGTGCATCTGTAGGAAAGTTTTTAGGATTTGATAAGGCTATGAAAACAGGATTGGGACAAGCTGCTTTCGAAATCAATGGTTTACAAGTCGGAGCGATTGTCGCTTTAAATGCGTGTGGAGATTTGTTCTTTCCAAATTCAAACAAACCCATTGCCACTTGTTACGATGCCAAAGAAAAGAAACGTATTATTAGCGAAGAAGCGCTATTATCGCTTATGGAAGGACAAGCTTCGTGTGGTATGAATACAACCATTGGTTGCATCCTTACAAATGCCAAACTTAATAAAGCCGAAATGAACAAACTAGCTAGTATGAGCCACAATGCTTATGCACATTGTATCCGTCCAGTCCATACGCCAAATGATGGAGATACAATTTTTACGATGAGCACGGGAAAAGTCGAAGCAAATTTAGACATTGTTTCTATCTTAGCCAATAAAGCGATGGAACAAGCTTTGGTCAATGCCGGTATTTATGCCCAAAGTTTATATGGTCTTCCTTCATACAAAGAAATTGAGCAGGATTAACCTGCTCAATTTTTAGAATTCATAAGTCACAAATTGTTCGTATACATCTCCTGCTCTTAACAAAGTTGGAGAATTTTCTTCTAAGTGGATTGAATCTGGTAAGAATTGACATTCCACACAAACGGCATCTCGCTCGTGATAAACAAGTCCATATTTCCCTTCTCTTTCGCTCAAGAAATTCGCTGTATAAATTTGTGCAAGAGGATAACTTGTTGTGACAATCAACTTACGACCATTTTCGTGGGCAATCGTTACTTGTTTTTCTTGTTTACTAAAGATAAATGGATGATCGAATCCTGTTCCCAATGTCAATTGTTCATCTTCCAAAGCAATCTGACTACCAATTGTCTTTGGTTCGTTAAAATCAAATGGTGAATTTTTCACATTTCTAAATTCTCCAGTTGTGCATCCATCGCTATCTACACACGCAAATGTATCCGCATGGATTTGTAGAGTATGATTTAATACGTTTTCTTTAGCACCAGCTAAATTGAAATAAGAGTGATTTGTCAAGTTACAAAGCGTATCCTTATCACTTTGCGCAAAATAAGATGTTTTAAAAATGTTTCCTTTTAATTCATATGTAACTTTACAAGTTAAAGTACCAGGATATCCTTCTTCTCCATCTTTTGAAACATAGGACATCTCCAATGTATCTTCATCAATAATTTTTGTATCAAAAAATTGATAAGCAAAACCTTTAATTCCTCCGTGTAAAGAATTTGGACCATTATTAATTGGTACATTGTAGTCAACACCATTAATTGTAAATTTCCCTAATTTGATACGATTGGCAACACGTCCGATGGTTGCTCCTAAGCATGCATCCAAATTCGCATAATCTTCCAAACGATCATAACCTAGGACAATATCATCAAATTGCCCTTGTCCATCTTTTGTGAAAAACTTTAAAATTGTTGCCCCATAATTCAAAATATGTACTTCTGCTTCATCATTCTTCATTACATAAATTTCAATTCCGTTTTCTCTTTTTTCCAATAATTGAACCATTTTGATGCTCCTTTTTTCATTTTCAATTTTATTCTAAATTATGGATTTCCTTATAACGAGTCCAACATTTTAAAACTGGTTTGATAAAAGTTCTACTAACAGAAATGATATCACCAGTAACCATTTCAAAATCTTTTCTATGAAAATTTTCTACACAAGCCAAGTTCACAATATAACTTCTATGCGTTTGCACAAAATAAGAACCCAATTGAGGCATTAGTTCTTCAAAAGATTGACGAGTTGCATAGATTTTTTCAGATTTCGTTTTGATTAAGCTATATCTTTTTACTCTTTCAATAGAAACGATTTCACTCCATGGCAAAAGTATATTATCTTTTGTATCGTTCAAAACCAGACGATCAAGAATATTTTGGTACTTCAAAATACTATCGAATACCTCACTAATATTCTTTTTCTTCTCATGAATGTAGAGGACATATTCATCTATCGCATCTAAATTGGATGCATCATAAACCGCTCCATAAGGGGAAGAATAATCAAGATACTCTTCCAATTCCTTATTGATCAAAAATACAATATCTCCAAGCGCTTTTATTTTATTCGCTTCTTCCATGGAATCGAAAAACACAATTTTTTCAATATCATGAGAAAAAATTTGTAGCTTCTCAACAATTTGATCCCGTATTTCTTTATTCTTTTCCACCAATGCGATTGTAGTCATAATTCCATCCCTTATTACACATATTTTACATCATAAATACTCATAATAACATCCAAAATTCATCTTTTAAGTTGTTAATTGAAAAAGTTTTATTTATACGATTTATTTAAAATATTATAACATAACCTTTTCAAAAAAGCTTCATTTTAGGGGACATTTTTCTTTCCCTCAAAAAAACGAGAATTGTGAATGGAATTCACAAATAGAAGTTCTCTTTTACTCTTTTCTATCCAATTGGTACAATAAGAAAAAAGTAAAGGGAGAGAACTTATGAATAAGCCAAAATTAGTTATTTGTGATATCGATGCAACACTAGTTGTAAAACATAAAACACTAACAGAAAGAGCCAAGAAAGCTATTCAAAAATTACGCGAAAAAGGTGTATATTTTGGGATTGCTTCTGGAAGACCGTTATATCAAATTCGTGAAAACATCAAAGAATGGGGATACGATGATTTTGATTGTGTAATCGGATTAAATGGTGGGTCAGTTTGGGATGGTATTCACAAAAAAGAATACAGCTTCTATCCAATGAAAAAAGAATGGTTAAAAGAAACATATGAATTAATGAAAGATTTTCCTACAGAACCTTCACTATACCGAGATGGAAAAGAAATGTTCTTACGCGAATCTACACTTTCTGAAATCGCAAGAAACTTCTATGCCAATGGCAATGTTTCTATTTCTGAAGGATTAGATGACTTTTTAGGATATGATACTGGTAAAATTATGTATCGTTTGTATAAAGAAGAAGACATGCCTCCTATTGAAGCCTGGGTAAAGAATCATCCGAATAAAAACTGGGTTGGTTTTAAAACCGGACCGGTATTGATTGAGTTTTGTGATAAAAACTGCAACAAAGGATTTGGAACAAAAGAATTTTGTCGCTTAAACAATATCGATTTAGCCGATGTCATAGCTTTTGGAGACACTTCGAACGACAACGAAATGTTAGAAATCGCAGGTACTGGTGTATGTATGTTAAATGGAAGCGATGATACAAAAGCGGTTGCTGATATTATTACAGATAAGATTTGCGATGACGATGGATGGGCAGACTTTATTGAAACACACGTCCTTCCACTTTTTGAATAAAGGAGAAGCAAATTATGAAACAATCTTGGAAACCTGGAAATATGGTCTATCCACTTCCAGCCGTTCTAGTAACTTGTCGAGACAAAGGAGTCGATAATGTTTTTACAGTTGCTTGGACCGGTACGATTTGTACCAATCCTCCAATGGCATATATTTCTGTAAGACCCGAACGGTTTTCTTACGACCTAATCAAAAACAGTGGTGTATTTACAATCAACTTGACCACAAAAGATTTAGTTCGAGAAACAGATTTTTGCGGAGTACGCTCTGGTAGAGATCTTGATAAATTTAAAGAATTACATTTAGAAAAAGAAGAAGCGAAAGAAATCGATTGTCCAGTTCTAAAAGCCAGTCCTGTAAATATCGAATGTAAAGTTCGTGAAATCAAAGAATTAGGAAGCCATCACATGTTCATTGCCGATGTTGTGAATGTGCAAGTGGATGAATCGGCACTTGAAGAAAGTGGAAGATTGGCTTTAGAAACAACAAATCCAATCGTATACTCTCATGGAGAATATTACGATACAGGAAATAAATTAGGAACCTTTGGATATTCCGTAAGAAAGAAGAAAAAGAAAAAAGGAGGAAAATAATATGAGTTTCCCAAAAGGATTTTTATGGGGTGGAGCTACAGCCGCGAACCAGTATGAAGGAGGCTATTTAGAAGGCGGAAGAGGATTAGCTATTTCGGATATGATAACTGCTGGAGCACACCAGGTTCCTCGAAAAATTTACTACCAATATGAAGATGGAACCGAAGGTGTAACAACCATTGGTGGTTCTGTGCCAAAAGGTGCTCATGGAATCGTAAAAGAATGTGTGTATTATCCTTCGCATGTCGCTACAGACTTCTATCATCATGTGAAAGAAGACATCGCTTTAATGGCGGAAATGGGATTTAAATGTTACCGTTTTAGCGTTTCTTGGACACGTATTTATCCCAATGGAGACGATGAAATCCCAAATGAAGAAGGATTAAAATTCTACGATATGGTTATTGATGAATGTTTGAAATATAATATCGAACCATTAATTACCATTTTACATTTTGATATGCCACAACACCTAGCCGATGCGTACGGAGGATGGATTAATAGAGATCTTATTCCATTGTTTGTCAAATATGCCACAACATTATTAACACGTTGGAAAGACAAAGTCACATATTGGGTAAACATCAACGAAGTCAATGTTCTAGGTGGCTATTGGACATTAGGATTATCTTCGGATAATGAGCAAAGTAAAAAAAGTGAAGCGGCTATGGAAGCTAGCATAGGGGATGCTGGATTAAAATATCAAGCCATTCACCACTTACTTGTTGCCAGTGCGATGGTAAATAAAGTCGCTCACGAAATCAATCCAAATAATAAAATGGGATGTATGTTAGCCTTATCCGGAATCTATCCAGCCACTTGTCATCCAGACGATGTCTTTGGGGCTTACGATTTCAGACGACGTGCCTTATTGTTCTCGGATGTATATATGCGTGGATATTATCCAGCCTATGCTCAAGGTATTTTTGACGAATATAATTTCACATTAAAAATGGAAGAAGGAGACGAAGAAATATTAAGAAAATATCCTTCGGATTTTATGGCTTTCTCCTACTATCGTACAACAACGTTTGATCGTACTTCGGAAAAAATCACTACAACAGGAGGTCAACAAGGCTCTTCCAATCCATATTTAAAGGAAACACCTTGGGGATGGCCAGTCGATCCAGTGGGTCTTCGCTATGTTTTAAACGAATTATACGATCGCTACCAAAAACCATTATTCATCGTTGAAAATGGCATGGGAAATATTGATATTTTAGAAGAAGATGGAAGCGTTCACGACGATTATCGTATCGATTATTTCCGTGATCATGTTAAGGAAATGAAAAAAGCCATTGAAATCGATGGTGTCGATTTAATGGGATTTACTCCTTGGGGATGGATTGATCTTGTTTCAGCCGGTACTGGAGAAATGAAAAAACGATATGGATTTGTCTATGTCGATATGGACGATGTCGGAAACGGATCCTTAAAACGATACAAAAAAGATTCCTTCTACTGGTATAAGAAAGTCTGTGAAAGTAACGGAGAAGAAATATAGAAGCGTGTACACAACGCTTCTTTTTTGATAGAATACTTTCATGAAAAAAATAGTAGTAGGAATTTTAGCACACGTCGATGCAGGAAAAACAACATGCATTGAGAGTATGCTCTATAACAGTGGAAAAATCAGAAAAATTGGTCGAGTAGACCACCAAGATGCGTATTTGGATTACGATTTACAAGAACGCCAACGTGGTATCACAATTTATTCAAAAGAAGCAAATATGACTTGGAAAAATGCCGAAATCTTCTTAATTGATACCCCTGGTCACGTTGACTTTTCTAGTGAAATGGAACGTAGTCTTCAAGTCTTAGACTTAGCTATCCTATTAGTCAGTGGACAAGATGGAATTCAAAATCATACCGAAACCATTTGGGAATGCTTAAAACACTACAATGTCCCTACCCTTCTTTTTGTGAATAAAATGGATATTTCTTATAAGACAAAAGAAGAGCTAATGGAAGACATTCAAGCCAAATGTTCCGTAAATTGCATTGATTTTACAAACGATGGAAAATATGAAAATCTAGGAACCATCAACGAAGAAATGTTCGAAGAATTCTTAGAAAAGGAAACCGTTTCAAACGCTTCGATCCAACAAGCTGTATTTAAACGCGAATGTTTCCCTGTCTTCTTTGGTTCTGCCCTAAAGAATGAGGGTGTGGAAGAATTAATGGATGCGATTGAAACGTATTCTTTAGATAAAGAATATGGAGAAGAATTTGGGGCAAAAGTGTATAAAATCACCACAGATGAACAAGGGAATCGTCTTGCCCATATCAAAATCACAAGCGGTATTCTTCTTCCTAAACAAAAATTAGACGAAGAAAATAAAGTGGATCAAATACGTCTATATAGTGGTCAAAAATTTACTATGTTAGAAAAGGGCGAAGCCGGAATGGTTTGTGCCATCAAAGGACTCACTAATTTTGAAGTCGGTCAAGGCTTGGGAATTGAAAAAAATAGTGAGCAACCGCTATTAAATGCGTATATGAATTATCAGCTTCTCTTACCTCGTGGTGTGGATGCCATCAAGATGATGGAAACATTAAATCAATTGGCAGCGGAAGATCCCACTTTACAAATTCAATTTGATGAAGAATCCAAACGAATTCATATTCGTATTATGGGAGCCATTCAAATCGAAGTTCTTCAAAAACGCATTGAAGAAAGAAGTGGAGTAAAAGTTGGATTTGGAACAGGACGCGTTGTCTTTAAAGAAACGATTACACAACCAACCTTGGGTGTAGGTCACTTTGAACCGCTTCGTCACTATGCTGAAGTTGTATTAAAATTAGAACCTCTTCCTCGTGGAAAAGGAATGGTCTATGAATGCGATATCCCTATGGAAGAACTCGCTTTCAACTGGCAGCGCCTAATTTTAACACACTTACAAGAAAGAGAACATCGTGGTGTATTAACGGGTTCGTTTATTACGGATATGAAGATTTCTTTGGT
>JAUNDJ010000054.1 GCA_030526175.1 Bacillota bacterium | reverse complement strand
CCTTTCTAGAATATACATACATTTATATATACGATTCTAAATTAAGAATCTCACACATACTGACACTATTTATGTCATTAACTAAAAAAAGAATTCTAAAAAAATTACGCATTTATCTCCAGCTTACAGAAGCTGGAGTATTCTGCTGGGCTTAGATAAAAAAGTTGGTATAGATACCTATTCCAACTCGAATACTATATAGTTACTAAAATCATGTTACAAATGGTTCCTAATAGGATAGATAATAAAGTATTGTGTTTCCATTTATACGTTCCCACTACGACTAAAGATGCAACGATTTGTGACAAACCAAAATCAGAAAAGTTTGTGAATACGTTTTTTAAACAATATACAATCAATACAGCCATAATTGCCGAAGGAAGTATCTTTCCTAAATAGATTAGTTTTTGAGGCATTGTTTTCCCATTTCTAAATACCACAAAAGGTAATGCTCGAAGTAAAAAAGTAATACTAGCTGAAACAAAAATCATCCAAAAAATCATTGATCTATTCATATTCTTTCCTTCCTATCTTTGATCAACAAGAGTATTCCTGAAACGAGAAGAAGAGCTGGAAGCATAAAGTTTTGTGCGCCAACCACAAACAATGTCAAAATCGCTATCCCAAGTCCTAATAGGGCAGGTAAATGATTCGTATTCTTCTCCCATTGATCGATAAAAATAATTAGAAAAAGTGCTGTCATACAAAAATCAATGCCTTCCATATCATAAGGAATAATTTGTCCCAATATACCACCTACAACCGTTCCAATCATCCAGTAACATCGAGAAAATAAGGCTACCCAAAACATAATATCTTCCTTGTTCTCTTGTGTTTCTAATGTCAAATTGACGGCATACGTTTCATCGGTCATTGTATGAATCATATAGACCATTCGTTTTCCCATTTTTTTAAATTCTTCGACAAAAGATAAACTATAGAACGTTTGTCGACTATTCATTAAGAAGGCGGTTAGGGCAACCGTAAGAATAGAAGCCCCACTACTTAAAAAGGTAATTAGCACAAATTGAAAGGTACCTGTATACACACTCAAACTAACGATTAGAGAATAGACCCATGAAAAACCAGCTTCTTGCATCAGAATTCCATAAGCCATGCTGACAAATAAATAGCTGCACAAAATAGGAATGGATTTCAAAAATGCGATTTTTATACTCTCTTTCTTATTCATACATTAGCCTTGAACAAATCTCACAAATGCTTCTACTTCCTCAATATTTTTTAGTTTAGCCGTGTACATATATCTTCCCATTTGTGGCCAGTTCATTTCTGGCATTTCTTCTTGCATCACTAAATTGGCACGATACGTTTCTAATATTTGTGCATGTGTACGTTGATATACATGTCCATCTTTTCGGCTTGCGTAAACACAATAGTACTTTTCTTTTCCCGATTCTTTATAGTTTTGATCAAAAGCGACCATATCCGCCCAAATTTGATACACATCGCTACTGTGTGCAAAATTCATCATATCGGGTGTGTATCCTCCAGGAGGTCGCATATTAACTTCTAATGCCACAAAATCGCCAACTTCTCCCAATCCTTTTCTTGCCTTTTTTAATCGGAAGAATTCCAAATGAACAAAGCGACTAAATGCACCAAACGCTTTAACACAAGCACGCCCAAGTTTTCTTAAGGAAGGATGTACTTCTGGACATGTATAGTACATTAAATCCAAATCTTTTGTGACAATGTCCGCAATCGAAGGAGGCCATACTGTCATATTTTCAAAAAGAGGTTCATAAGCACTGTTATAAATCGCATCGTACGAATAAATATCTCCTTCAATAAACTCTTCCATGACATAAGAAACACTTGGAAGATTGTTGAAAAAGTTTTCTAAATCTTGATGGTTTTCTAGTTTCCAAATATTTGTCGCCCCTACTCCAATATTTGGTTTTACAATCACTGGATATCCTACTTTTTCAATAAAAGAATAAGCGGCTTCAAGAGTAGAAATAACGTGTTGACGAGCTGTGGGAATGTTTGCGCTTTGATAGATTTCTTTCATCAAAGCCTTTTCCTTAATAAATCCAATCGCATCGTCTTGAATACCTGTTTGTACATGGAAATCCGTTCGTAGTTTGGCATCTTGTTCCAACCAGAATTCATTATTCGATTCGATCCAATCAATTTTCCCATATTTGAACGCAAAATACGCTACGGCACGATACATTTGATCGTAATCTTGCATATTTTGCACATAATAATATTCTGTTAAAGATTGTTTTAATTCTTCATCCAAAGAATTGTACGAAGCATCTCCAATTCCTAAAACGTTTACGCCATTTCTTTTTAAACGGTCACAAAAATTCCAATATGTTTTTGGAAAATGTGGAGAAATAAAAATAAAGTTCATGATAATCTCCTCTCAATAATATTTCCTATCATTTTAGTAGGTTTTAAAAATATACAAAAACCCGAGATGCAAATATCATTCTCGGGTAAAGTATCTTATGAAAACAAAAGTAAATGAATGCACCCGATCCTATTTTCCCCAAGAAGTTAACATGAAACAACACATTCTTGTATACATTCTAGACATCGCATTCGTCTCCTTTCTTTTAATGGATTCATCATACTCTTTAATTCCTACTATGTCAATAGGCATTTAGGATAATAAAGTGAATACTCTAACGAGTACTCACTAAGCTTTTTGCGATAATTTTTTCACACCAGAAACGGCAACGATAACACCTAAAATCAATAATAGAGCGGCAAATACCAATTGTAAGCTTGTTCCTAATGTCAGACCTACAGTTAAGAATTGGACACCTAATTTATAGATTGTCATACTTAATGCTGTGAAAGTAACAGCCATCATGAAGAACATTGGAATCCACAACATTTTTCCTTGGCGTTTTGTCTTTTTCAAGAATACAGCACACGCTGTTAATGAAAGAGCGGATAATAATTGGTTAGCAGAACCAAACAATGGCCAAATTTCAGCATACCCAACTTTTGCCAAAAGATAAGCTAAGATTAGTGTTGCCAAAGTTGCGACATATTTGTTTGTTACAAACTTGATCACTGGACTCATATTTTCCATATCTGTATCTTCATCAACAAAGAATTCTTGGAAAGAAATACGTCCAATACGAGCAACAGAGTCTAATGAAGTTAATGCGAAAGCCGATACTGCTAAGTTAATTAAAGTAAAGACTACACTATATGGAAGTCCTGCTTTCATTAAGAAGTTGGCAATCGCTCCGGCAAAGATTTGTGGTTGTGTTACTAATCCTTGGGCAGCTGCTTCCCCTTGAGCAAAAGAAGCCACGGCAATTAAAGCGATAACCGCTAACATACTTTCCATCAACATAGCTCCAAAAGAAACTGGAAGCATATTCTTTTCATTTTTAATTTGTTTCGATGCAGTTCCTGAAGAAACTAAAGAGTGGAATCCAGATACCGCACCACACGCAATTGTTACAAACAAAATTGGGAACATGGCTTGTTCATTTACGACAAATCCATTGAACGCATTTAAGTTACATTGTGGGTTGGCAACAAAAATACCTACAATAGCACCTAAAATCATAAAGACTAATAAGTAACTATTTAAGTAATCTCTTGGTTGTAATAAAGCCCATACTGGTACAACACAAGCAATCATAATATATACGAAAATAATAATATGCCATACAGAACGAGATACATACATTGGGAACATCAACCCTAATACGATGGCTGCTACTAACATCACAAGAGCAACGCCTGTATTTACCCATTTATTTAATTTGGCATATTTAATAATAAATCCTAACGCAACGGCTTCAACAATAAAGATAATAGAAGTTGTCGCAACCGCTCCATTGGCTTCAATCGTAGCAAGGATAGAACCTGTTTCTGCATCAACTTGGAATCCATTAAATGTTCCTGCTACCACATCGGCAAAAGCGGCAATAACTAAAATACAGAATAACCAACAGAAAGCTAAGAATAGTTTTTTCCCTAATTTTCCAATATATTCTTCAATAATAAATCCAATAGTTTTTCCTTTATTTTTTACGGAAGCATACATAGCTGAGAAATCTTGTACGGCTCCAAAGAATACACCACCAATTAAAATCCACAATAAGACAGGTAACCACCCAAACATAGCTGCCTGAATTGGTCCGTTAATTGGACCAGCTCCTGCAATGGACGCAAATTGGTGTCCAAAAACAACATTTGTATCCGCAGGTACATAATCGACACCATCTTCTAATTCATAAGCTGGTGTTTTGGCATGCACATCAATGCCCCATTTCTTTTCTAAGTATTTCCCATAGAAAAGATAGGCTGAGACTAGGACAACGATGGCAATGCACATCATCATAATTCCATTCATATTTTCCCTCCTAAAACATAAAAAAGGGCATACTATCCCCTAAGGAATAATAGACCCCATTGCCTGTGGTTTATTATAACACTATATCTATTTCTGTCAATGCATCATATTTCCTCGAAAGGAATCTTCTTAAATTGTGTTATAATGAATAAAAAAAAGAAAAGGAAGGATAATAATATGGAAAATCGTCCTCGTAGTCGAGAAAAGCACGTTTCGGGTACATCAAAAGGCGTGTATCGAAAAGGATCGGGACTAAATAATGGTCCGATTGGAAAAAGAAATGGTTCATCGAATCGTAGTGGAGGTGGGGGTAAATCTCCACTGATGATTCTAATTGTAGCCTTATTTATGATTTTTGGTGGTGGAGGATCCTTCTTATCCAACTTTATGTCCGAAGAACAAAACACACCAACAATCAATACCCCAATAAATACCCCGACTCAATCAGTAGCCACTTCTACTTTGAATGTGAACACAAATGTTTCGAAAGAAGCTAGAAGTAAATTCACAACGATCAAAGGAGACAATTTGGATCAAACAACACTGATGATCTATATGTGTGGAACCGATTTGGAATCTCGAAGTGGTATGGCAACCAACGACTTAAAAGAAATTGCCAGTGCTTCAAGTAGCGATCAAATCAACATTCTAATTTACACAGGAGGTTGTACAAAATGGCAAGTGAATGGTATTAGTACACAAACAAATCAGATTTATCAAATTAAAGATGGGCAACTTCTTCGTTTAGAATCTAATATGGGATCAAAATCGATGACCGATCCAAACACATTAACAGAATTTATTCAATATGGGAAAAAGAATTATCCAGCCAATCGTTATGATTTAATCTTCTGGGATCACGGAGGAGGATCGTTAACTGGATATGGATACGATCAAAAATATCCAGGTTCTTCTATGACCCTTTCTAAAATTGATCAAGCTTTATCCAAAGCGGGCGTAAAATTTGATTTTATTGGATTCGATGCTTGTTTAATGGCTACGGCTGAAACCGCAACCATGTTACAAGATCATGCCGATTATATGATTGCTTCAGAAGAAGTAGAACCAGGCATTGGATGGTATTATACACCTTGGATCAATGCGTACGTGAAAAATCCTTCAATGTCCACTTTATCTTTAGGGAAACAAATCATCGATAGCTATATTGACAAATGCGCTTCTACCTACCCTTCACAACCAACAACATTATCCATTGTGGATTTAGCCGAATTTGAAGCCGTGGTTCCAAATCGTTTAAAAGAATGGTCGAAAGCGACAACACAATTGATCCAAAACAATCAATATCATGAAATTGCCAAGGCAAGACAAGGCACAAGAGAATTTAACCAAGCCAAAATCGACCAATGTGATTTCATTGATTTATTAAATAAGATGAACACGAGTGAATCAAAATCACTCGCTTCGGCATTGTCTTCAAGTATCAAATACAATCGTACTTCAAGAAATATGTCCAATGCCTATGGATTATCAATTTACTTCCCGAACAAGAAAACTAGTAATGTCAATACGGCTGCCCAAATCAACAGCAGTATTGGTATGGACAATGAATTTAACCGTTGTTTAAAAGAATACGCTTCTTTACAAATCGCTGGACAAAGTGTTGCCCAAGCCAACGGAAATTTAGGAACGCCTCTTACTTCTTTATTCGGAGACATTTCCACGAGCACAAGTAACAGCGACCAAACGGCTCAAATCTTATCTTCACTTCTCGTGTCACTTCTTCGCGACAGCAATATGAATGTGGATAAGACAGCGGATTATATTAGTACACACCAATTGGATGCTTCCAAACTACAATGGCAAAATAAAAATGGAAATTCAGTAATTTCACTTTCTGAAGAAGAATGGTCAAATGTCACAGATGTGGAAAAGAACTTATTTGTGGACGATGGAAAAGGATATATCGATTTAGGATATGACAATCAATTTGAATTTGACCAAGAAGGAAATCTAATTGCCGAAAAAGAAAGAACATGGCTAGCGATTAATGAACAACCAATCGCTTATTACCATGCCACAACAACCGATTTTGGCGACGATAACTATAGTATTACTGGATATGTTCCTGCTCTATTAAATGGAGAACGTGTAGATCTTCTTCTAGTCTTTGATCAAGATCATCCATATGGATATGTAGCCGGTTCGATTTCAAACTACGATGCTTCGCAAACAGAAACAGTAGCCAAAGTAGATCGTGAACTACAAAATGGAGATATCATCCAGTTCCTTTGCGATTATTATGACTACAATGGAAACTATATCAACTCGTATCAATTGGGTGAAAAAATGAAGATTTCTGGAACCCCAAAAATCAGCGATGTTGTGATTGAAGAAAACTCCGTATTAACTTATAAATTTACGGATATTTATCATCAAGAATATTGGACAAGTGCATTAGAATAAAGGAGGAACTTATGAAAATTACATGGTTAGGACATTCTTGTTTCAAAATAGAAACGAATAATGAAAGTATCGTTTTGGATCCTTATAAAGATGGATATGTGGACGGTCTAGCTCCTCTTAGAGAAATTGCCGATTTGGTTCTTTGTTCGCACGAACATGGTGATCATGGCGCAAGAGAATGTGTACAACTTACAGGAAAAGAAACACATTTCAAAATTGAAACCATTTCATCGTACCACGATGACAAACAAGGAACACTTCGTGGAAATAATATCATTCATAAAATCAGCGATGGAACATATACTTTGGCTCATTTGGGAGATTTGGGTTGTCCACTCACAAATGAACAAATAAATCATTTAAAAAACTTGGATGTCTTATTAATTCCAGTTGGAGGATTCTATACAATCGATTCGCAACAAGCCAGAATCATTGTGGAACAAATCCAACCAAAGATCACCATCCCTATGCACTATAAAGGAAAAGACTTTGGATACGATGTCTTAGAAACCGTTGAACCATTCTTATCCACTTTTGAAAACGTGACAAGAATCGAAGGAAATTCTATCCGAGTCGAAAACCATTTAGACAATCCAGTTATCGTTTTAAATTTATAAGATGACGGTGGAGCTTTTTCCACCGTTTTTTTCCTTGTCAAAACGTTTTGACACGTATGTAAAAGAGCTTTGATAGACAGTTTTTAGGAATATTCCTATGATAGAAGCAGATTTAAAGAAAGGAAAACACATATGGAACTTCAAACACAAATTAAGAAATATCGAACAGACATGAAGCTTTCTCAAGAAGAATTGGCTGAAAAAGTGTATGTTTCTAGACAAACCATTTCAAACTGGGAAACAGGAAAAAGTTATCCTGATATACATAGCTTATTGTTGCTGAGTTCTGTTTTTTCCATTTCTTTGGATGAACTAGTCAAAGGAGATATTCAAACGATGAAAGAAATGATTAACGAACACGATGTCCAACTTTTCAACAAACTATCCATCATCTATACGATTCATTTTATCGCATTGATTGTATCGGTTGTCCCTCTGTTTATGTGGTTGGAACAAAAAGCCTGGCTACCTTTTGGACTCCTATTTTTCATTACTATGTATTGGGCATGGAAAGTGGAGAAAATGAAAAAGAACAATAACATTCAAACGTATAAGGAGATTGTCGCTTTTTCAGAAGGAAAAAAACTCGATGAGATTTCCACCCTTGTGGAAAAAGGAAAACGACCTTACCAATTTGTATTAAAGATTGTCTTAAGCATAGCCATTACCCTTATCGTCTGTATCCTTATTGGTTTATTGATGCAGATATTCCTAAACTAAAAAATAAGCATTAGTGTAGAAGGCTAATGCTTATTTCTCTTTCTATGCTTTTTTTAATTCATACACATAATCAGCTTGTTCACAAACGCGTTCGGAATGAGTCACAATAATGATGCACTTATC
This sequence comes from Bacillota bacterium, assembly GCA_030526175.1. Taxonomy (GTDB): domain Bacteria; phylum Bacillota_I; class Bacilli_A; order Erysipelotrichales; family Erysipelotrichaceae; genus Floccifex. Next base: position 11,228 of record JAUNDJ010000054.1, on the reverse strand, counting down.
TTCATTTTCTGCAAGATTCTTAAAGATTTTCAATACTTCCATTTCCGTTTCTTTATCCAAATTTGCAGTGGGCTCATCCGCTAGAATCATCTTTGGATTATACGATAGACTTCGAGCAATTGCGATTCTTTGTTGCTCCCCACCCGATAATTTTAAGACTCTTCTATCCTTTTGCGATTCTTGTAACCCCACACTCTTCAACAATTCAATAGCTCTATCATTCTTTTCACTTTTATTCAATTGTAGACGGCTGATATTCATTGACAATACAATATTTTCTAAAGCAGTTAAATGTGGTAGTAGATTGTAGCTTTGAAACACAATACCAATATCGTTGCTTCTATATTCATCCAAATTCATCTTCTTTAAATCTTTGTCACCATAATAGATTGTACCTTCATAATTGTCTTCCAATCCACTTAATAAAGATAATAAAGTTGTTTTTCCACTCCCGCTTTTTCCTTTAATCGCATACACTTTGCCTCTTTTAAACGCATAACTTATATTCTTCAAAACATATTCATTTTCTTTGGCATCCTTATATCGATAAGAAATATCTTCTAGTCTTAATACTGTCTTTTCCATTAGCTTCTCTCCTTCAATATTGTCAGTGGTGAAAATTTCTGAATGCTGGCGATGGCACTAATCGAACTTAATAGTGTCAACAACAATCCAATCAACAACAGTTCCACTAATACTTTTAAATCCACAGTGGCATCAATGCTCTCAAATGCTTGCACATTAGCCACTCCATTAAAACTCTTGAAGCCACCAGGCATATTTCCAAAACCACTTCCTGATTTCCCAAAATTCTCACGAATATCAAATTGTTCATTCATAGAAGAAGTAATTTCATTTTCCAATAAACGATTGGATACAGGTAAACTTAACGATGCTCCTATTCCTGCTCCTACAGTCAGTGCAATCGAAGCCACAATACACAACTCCGTAATAAATTGTAAACATACCGATTTCTTTTTCATTCCAATCGTTCTTAATACACCAATTTCATATTTACGTTCTCGAATATTAATCATGTTTATCACTAACAGTACGATAGTTCCAATGATTAATGTAATAACTAGAAATGTGAGCGCAAATGTTTTTACATTCGAAATGGTAGAAGTAGCTCCTTCGACTTGATCTAGATTCGTTTCTACCATCAAGTTTTCATCCAATCCTTTTTGCGACAATTCTTTTTCAAACGCCTCAATATCCTCTTTACTATGCAACACAAAAGTAGGATTTATAGAAACGTTTTCGCTATCCATTTTTAATACATAATTTGCGTTGGTAATGATTGTATTCGCGGAATTAGAGAACATATTCATTCCCATGCCCTCATTCTTTTCTTCAAAAATACCAAAAATCACCATTTCATATTCTTTACTCTCATCACTTACATCCACAAGAGTAATCGTATCCCCTACTTTTAATCCATTCAAAGTAGCCAGTTGTGAATTTACTAAACAAGAATTGGAATCAAAATCTTCTGATACCTCTCCTTCCGTAATCGTATAGCTTCCTTCAATAAATTCATTCATCGCATCAATGGATGAGTATCCTTTGATGGTAAAATCACCCGTGGACGTTTCACTAAAATCCCCATCAAACATCTTCATCCCGAAATCTTTTGAACCACCCATATCTTGTGAAGCCTTTTCCAAATCTTTTGCGTCCATTTGAACAGAAGCCGTATAATAATAGCTTTTCACATATTCACTATTTCCATACTTTTCAACATCTTCTACGCTTATATTGCTGGCATTGGAAAATAGTTCTTTCATATTCAATTTTGAGTTTTCTCGATCTTCTGGATTAAAGTCTTTAAACATATTATTTCGATTCATTGAAATTGTGGCTTTCAGTTCATACTTGGATTCGTACGATTCAATCAATGTTGAAGAAGCGTTACTAATCGCAAGAGTAATCGATACAGCACAAGAAATCACAATAAAAATAACTCCAATCAATATGTTTCTCCCTTTATTACGAACAATCGATTTCCAGGCATTTTCTAAAATATACATGTCAAATCCTCCTTAAGTACAATTCAATTGTATTTTGAGAAGATTAAATAAAGATTAAAAAAACAGAAATTAATTCTGTTTAAATGTGACAATAAAAGTTGTATAAGAATATTCACACGATACTTTGATTGTTCCATTATGATTTAATACGATATTCTTGGCAATCGATAAGCCCAGTCCATAGCGATTCTCATTCCGATTTCTAGACTTATCCACACGATAGAAACGTTCAAAGATTTTTTCTCTATCCGCAAGCGGAATTTCATCTCCCTTATTCATTACGGATAAAACGATATGGTTCTTATGCGTAGACAGCTTTACTACAATTTGCGAATCAAATTCCCCGTGTTTAATAGCATTGTCCATCAAAATTCGAAGTAATTCTTTAATTCGATTTCCACTACAATAAAACGTAATATTTTCTTCAATATCCGTGACCAATTCAAGCTGATTCTCAAACATCAAGCTTTCAAAAGACAAAGCGGTTTTCATAATAAGTTTTGAAAGATTTTCTTCACCATACGCTTCCTTTTCTTTCATATCTTCTGTTTTCGCCAATTCTAGTAAACTCGATACAAGTGTTGCCATTCGCTCATTTTCTTCTTTAATGATCTCTCTCCATTTTTTCTCTTCTGGACTATTTTCCAACGTTTCCACACTGGCTCGAACAATCGAAATCGGCGTTTTTAATTCATGCGATGCGTCAGAAATAAACTGTTTCTGTTTATCAAACGCATCTTGAACAGGCATAATAATCCATTGGGTAATCTTACGCGAAACAAAAACAATCACGGCCTCTAGAAGAATAAAGACAAACATAGATTGGATACATTCCGAAATCAAATACGATCTAGTCTGTACATTATTAACAATAAACAAATGTCCCTCACGATTCGTTCTTAATACATAAGTACTCAAGTACAAATTTGTTCGATTTACTTTTGAAATATTTTGCGTAATCAAATCACGAATCTCATTCACGCTCCGTTCTGTGGGTGAATAACTAATAATTTTATCAATGTTACCCAATCGATTAAAGATCACTTCATATAATTCGTTTTGAACAAACATGGGATTTGGATTGTTTCTTATCTTACCAATGGATTCTATCGTATTATCAATATTTCGATTTTCCCGATTGTAGATGCCAACATTAAAAACACAAATTACACATAATAAAAATAGTGTCATCATACTCATTAAAAGAGCTAGAATCTTATTCTTTAATCGTGTCATCTAAATACTCCAACTTATATCCCAAACCACGGATTGCTTTGACATTCGTTTTGGAATCAATCGCTTTCAGTTTTTTTCGGATAAAAGAAATATACGCCTCTAAATTATTCGAAGAAAAATTATTATCCATTCCCCACACATAATCGTAAAGAAAATCTTTAGAAACAATCTGATTTTTATTTTTCAACAAGCACTCTAAGACATAAAATTCTTTTCGTACGACTTCTATGCTCTCTTTTGTCTCTATGTTTATGATTTCTTTCTTATTCGTATCCAATTGAATATCATGAAAGGATAAACTTACTTCTTCCATCTTATATTCTTTCTTTAGCTTCGTATGAATACGAGCCACTAGTTCTTCCAAATAAAATGGTTTTGTCAAGTAATCATCCGCTCCTAAACTAAATCCTTTTAGTCTATCATCCAACTCACTTCTTGCCGTCAACATAATGATTTGTGCTCGAATCTCATGTTCTTTCAAATCTTTTATTATCGCAAATCCATCTTTATACGGTAACATCACATCTAATATAATAAGGTCATACACATTCGTTAACGCTTTATACTCCCCATCGTCTCCATCGTATGAAGCATCGACTAGATAGTTTTCTTTTTTCAAACGATTTTCGATCAATTCAACTAGTTTTTTCTCATCTTCAATAATTAATATTCTCATAACCAAAATCCTCTATAACAATTGTAAAAGAGAAATATTAAACAAAGCTTAATTTGGAAAGAAAAAAGTTGAAATATGCGAAAACACATTTCAACTTACAAATACTATTAATCTAAATCTTCACCATTAGAAGCAATGACTTTTTTGTACCAATAGAACGAATCTTTTTTATAACGATTTCCTTCTCCACTACCATCGTCTTGGAAATCAACATAAATGAATCCATATCGTTTATGCATCTCTCCTGTTCCTGCCGAAACTAAATCGATACATCCCCAAGGTGTATATCCCCATAGTTCAACACCATCAATATTAATGGCATCGCTCATCGCTTGAATATGTTGACGAAGATAATCGATGTGGGCTTGATCATGACAGACTTTTTGGCCATTTTCTTCAATCAATTGATCTTGCGTACCAATTCCATTTTCCACAATCATCAATGGCTTCTGGTATCTTTCCCACATGAAGTTACAAGCCATACGACAACCAACTGGATCAATTTGCCAACCCCAATCGGAAGCTTTTAAATGAGGGTTGTTGACTCCAAACATCATATTACCACCCGCATTAGCCAATACTTCAGGATCGGCCGAAGTCGTACTTGTCATATAGTAAGAGAAAGAAACAAAGTCTACCGTTCCCTCTTTTAATAATTGTTTTTCTTCTTCTGTTAGATGAATATCAATCCCCGCTTGTTCGTATTCTTTTAGTTTATACGAAGGATAATAACCACGCGCTTGTACATCCGAATAGAAATAGTTTTTATTATTCGCTTGCCAGTTTTTTAATACATCGTCTGGATGACAAGTGTGAGGATATAATGGTGTATATCCAATCATACAACCTACTTTATTATTCGCATCCACTTCATGTAAAATCTTTACCGCTTTGGCACTCGCTAAGAATTGGTGTTTTCCTGCCATCGCAATCTTTTGTGGATCTTTAGAAGGCACACCCGCCGCTAACCAACCACCAAAAGATAGACAGTTGATTTCATTAAACGTTAACCAATATTCCACTTTTCCTTTGTATCGATTTGCGAGCACATTAACCAATCGTGCAAAACAATCGATTGTACGAGCATCGGCCCAAGCCCCCCACGCATTCGTTAAACCAACAGGTGTTTCATAGTGCGAAATGGTTACTAAAGGTTTGATGTCATATTTTAATAGTTCATCAAACACATCATCATAGAATTCTAAACCCTTTTCATTTGGTTCTTCTTCCATTCCTGTTGGAAAAATACGTGTCCAGTTAATCGACATACGGAATGTTTTAAATCCCATTTCCGCGAATAAAGCGATATCTTCTTTATATCGGTGATAGAAATCAATTCCTTGATGTGATGGATAATCATATCCTTCAAAACATCCAAATTTGGCATCTTCTGGTACATCCAATCCAAACATTAAATCGGCATGAATTTCTCCATCACTCGTTTGATATGTGACATATCTAGGTTTTGTACGAGATCCTCGAGTGGCAACATCCGAAGCACTTACTCCTTTTCCATTCTCGTTCCATCCACCTTCAAATTGGTTTGCAGCCGTAGCCCCTCCCCATAAAAAATCTTTTGGAAATTTAGCCATATATATACTCCTTTTTTACTTCTTATATTGTACAAAAAAAGCACGGATTTCTCCATGCTTAGTTGCTTCTTATAATAAACCGTCTTCGATGATTTGTTTAAAAGCGCTCATAGCCATTTTGTAGCTCGTTTTTCCCATACCAGAGATTTGTCCGATACATTCTGCAGCAGTTACAGATTTGTGACGGAAATCATCTCTTCCATGGATATTTGACATGTGAACTTCAATAGCTGGTACAAAAGTGTGTACAGATTCTAAAGCGTCCATGATTGCGTAGCTATAGTGAGTAAATGCACCTGGATTTAATACCATAGGGATTTTTTCTCCTTTTGCTTCGGCTTCAAAATAGATTTTTTGGAAATAATCGATGATTTCTCCTTCTCCATTGGCTTGGAATGCTTCCACTTCAAAACCTAATGTTTTTCCATATTCGATCAATTCCGCAATTAAATCAGCATATAATTGATTTCCATATTGCCCTTTGTTACGGATTCCATACATATTGTTGTTAGGACCATTTACGATAACTAATTTTCTCATGTTCTTCTCCTAATCTACCCAAGGTTTTTGTTCTAAAATTGTTTCTAATACCGCATTGTCTCCACGTTTTAATTCAATGATCATTCCATTTGGCATACGTAACCAGTTTTCCCCAGTTTCCGTTTGCACACAACCCCACTCTAAACATTTTTTTAATACTTCATCGTATTCTGTTGTCATAAGCGCGAAGTGATCGCATCTTCCTTCCACATTAGTGAAAGAAAGATCTTCATTCAATTGAATCCCAGCGTGAAGCCAGATTTTACGATTTGGCTTTTCTCCTAAAGATAAACGAATTGGCATATCAAAGACTTCTTGAAAGAACTTTACACACCAGTCTAAATCGTTTACTTTAAATGCCATGTGTTCTAAATACGTTCCCATTTTAATAATTCTTTCCATTTATCATCTTCAGCGTTGTAGTTGAACATCGCTTTTTCAATTCCTTTAACACAAGTCACTAATGTTTGGTTAACCGGTGTAGGAATTCCATATTTTTTACCCCATGCAACAACAGAACCGTTGATAAAATCGATTTCTGTTGGACGATTAAATTCTAAACTTTGTTGGATAGAAGTTTTGAATGTTCCTGGTAATCCTTCACTTGCTGCATACCAAGGATATTCTGGATCTTCCGATTTTAATTTAACACCAGCAGCTTTAGCAACATTGATAGCTTCTTGAATCGCCATAACAGCTGTTTCTTTAATATATTCTTCTTCATACAATGGACCATATGGTAAACGAGTGATTCCACATAAGGCTCCAGCTGCAACGTTAATTAATAATTTGTCCCAAATTAATCCTTTGATGTTGTCGCTAACAGAACTTTCTAAACCTGCTGCATTGAAAGTGTCACATACCCATTGAATACGTTCTGTGATTTCTCCATTTAATTCTCCTAAATATGTGTGTTTTCCTTTAATTCCAACACTTACATATCCTGGAGAGATTAAACGTCCACCAACGTATACTTTTCCACTAATAACGTTTGCTTCACCAACAACTTCCGCAATTGTTTCTTCGTTTCCTAAACCATTTTGTAAAGACATTACCATTGTTTTAGGACCAATTACACTTGTTTCTTTTAATTGTTGAACCGCTGTTTTTGTTGCGAAAGATTTAACTAAAACGATAACTAAATCGGCTTCTCCGATTCCTTCTCCTGAAGTACGAGCATCTACTTTTACAGTCCATTCGTTTACTTCATCTGTCATTCTTAATCCATTGGCATTGATGGCATCTACGTGATCTTGCCACATATCTACGAAATATACTTCGTTACCACCTTGAGCCAATGTTCCACCAATTGTAGAACCTAAAGCTCCAGCTCCTAACATTACAATTTTCATGAATTATTCTCCTTCTTCTTCTAATGGGAAGAATTTTAAAATGTGGATAGCGAATACTACGATTTCACCTTTTTGGTTGAAAATTTCTAATTTTGAATATGTTTTGTTTGTTTCTTCTTCAATACGATCGACTGTATAACGGCAAGTTAATGTATCACCGAAGTATACAGGGTTGATAAAACGTAATTTGTCATATCCATAAGATGCACTTGGAACAGGTGATTTAACTTGTTCTTGGATTTTTGTAGAAGCTGTACATCCAATCGCAAAAGTTAAGATACCGTGTACGATACGAGTTCCATACATAGTATTTTTCATAAATTCTTCATTGAAGTGCATTTGGCTGAAATCTCCAGTAATTCCACCAAACATATAAACGTCTGATTCCGAAACTGTTTTTACGAATTCTGCGCTCATCCCTACTTTTAAAGGAATATCTACTTTTTTAATATCTCTTGCCATAATAATTTACCTCTTTCTTTCTAATTTTTATTGAGCAAAAAACTCTTCTTTAATACCCATTGTTTCTTCTTTAAAAATTCTTTCATCCATAACTTTTAATTCCGATGAAACTTCTGGTTTAAATCCCATTTGTGCAAAAATGTCTTTTTCTAAATCTACACCAGGTGCGATTTCAGTTAATACGACTTTTCCATCGATTAATCTAAATACTGCACGTTCTGTGATATAGATAACTTCTTGCCCATTTTTAGCTGCTTGTTGGGCGCTAAATGTAATGTCTGATACTTCATTCATCATCTTTTCAAAACGACCTTCTTGATCAATTGTGATTTTTCCATTTCCAACTGTCGTTTTTAATCCACCAGCACGAAGTGTTCCACATAATACAACCTTTTTCGAACCCGCAACGATATTTACGAATCCTCCAGTTCCCATGATTTTTCCATTGAATTTGTGTACATTCACATTTCCATGAGAATCTAATTCGGCAAAACTTAAGTAAGCAACATCCAATCCGCCTCCATCATAGAAGTCAAATTGCGCTGGCATATCCATAACTGTACGAGCATTTACGGTAGCTCCAAAGAAAATTCCTTGGGCAGTTGCTCCACCAACTGGACCTGTTTCTACAGTTAATGTAAAGGCATCTCCTACACCTTCTTCACGAGCAACCATTCCGATTCCATCAGCAATACCTACTCCTACGTTTCCTACATAGCCTGGTTTTACTTCCATAAGAGCACGTCTTGCGACTACTTTACGTTGATTTAATGGAAGAGGTGCTACATCTCCATCATCGGCTACATAATCTCCAGAGAAGAAACGATCCGAACCATTGTATAATTGTTCTTGATTTGGTTCTACAACGATCGCGTCCACTAAGAAACCAGGGATTTTTACTGTTTTTGGATGTAAAGTTCCAGCTTTAACCACACGTTTTACTTGTAGTAAAACCATACCACCATTGTTGTGAACGGCTTGTGCTAATTGAAGGACATCTAAATATGTGATTTCATCTTCCATAGAAGCGTATCCTTCTGTATCGGCTGAGGTAGCACGGATCAAGCATACATCTAATGGAGTTGTCTTATAGAATAAGTATTCTTCTCCATCAATTTCCATTACTTTTACAATGTCTTCTGTTGTCTTTTCATTCAATTTTCCACCATCTTTACGAGGATCAATGAAAGTTCCTAAACCAACTTTTGATAAAATACCAGGTTGTCCAGCTGCTGCTGTACGAGCCAATTGGGACATAATTCCTTGAGGAAGGTTATATGCCTCAATCTTGTTTTGTTCTGCCATTTCTGCAAGTCTTGGAGATTGTCCCCAGTGACCACCAATGGCTCTTTTTACCAATCCGTCTAAAGCTAATGGAGACATACCACGTTCCCCTCTATCTCCTAATCCTGTAGAATGCCACAATGTTAAGTTTTTCGGAGAACCAGTTTCTACATATCGGTCGTGTAATGCGTTAATTAATGCATAAGGGTCGACGATTCCTCCTCCAGCTCCACATACCGCTACTGCATCATTATCTTGGATATACGATACGGCTTGGGCTGCGCTAAGAATTTGAGGACGAGTTCCATTTTTTTTAATTCTTGCCATGTTTCTACCTCCTAAATATTCTGTAAATTACGCCTATATAGTATTCATTTTGTGAACTTTTTCACAGTATCAATCTTGTGTACTTACTAAATTATCTTGTGGTATTTTCTATAATAAATGGTATAATTTCGGTAGAAACCGTTTTATTTTTAAATTATCTTGCGTTCGATTTTAATTATCTTGCGAAAAAAGGAGAAAGCACTATGTTCTTACATGAATTCAATCAAAAGCACAAAGGTGAAAATCTTATTTTTAAACCTGGAAAAGAACCCATAATGTCAGCCCTGGCACACAGCTATGATAATCCTCATTGGTCTTATCCTTACCACGTTCACAAAGACGATACAGAATTGATTTATTTCTCGTCTGGAAAAGCCAAATATAGTGTAAATACGGAAGTGTATGACGTAAAAAAAGGAGATCTCTTAATCGTGAACCATGGTAGTATTCACTCGGTCACTAGCGACCCAGACTCTCCTATTAGTACATGGACATGTAGTATTCAAGGTTTTGAAATGAACAATGCGATATCGCCATTCTACTTTTTACCATTAGATAAAATGCCTTTAATGAAAGCGGGGCGACACGAACCGCTTATTCAGGCAATCTTTTCCGAATTGGAATATTACGCAAAAAAAGACACAATGGAATCCACAAACATTTGTAACGCACTAACATTTACTCTAGCTACAATCTATTCTGATATTTATAAAAAGGCAAAAGCCAATCCCGTCGTAAAGAAACAAACCTTTGCCCAAGATATTTTGATGTATATCAATGAACATTACACACAATCGATCACTTTGGAACAATTGTCCAAGGAATTTAATATCAGTAGTTATCATATCAGTCATAAGTTCCAAGAAGTCTATGGAATCTCTCCTATCAACTACGTGATCGAACGAAGAATTAGTAGTGCCAAATGGCTCTTGATCAATACCGTAGATACTTTATTAACCATTTCTCTACAAGTGGGATATGAAAACACAAATCATTTTTCCAAATTATTTGAAAAAAGAACCGGATATCCTCCTTTGGAGTATCGTAAACGTTTCAAAAGTAAATTTAATGTCGAAGAACTCGATTTTGAATTATAGTTCTTTTTCAAAAAAGAAAAAATCGATCCATCCAGTATTGGAAGCATATAGATTTTGTTTCCCACAATATACAAAACCCAAGGAACGATACAATTGATGCGCTATTGTATTACACGACAAGGCATCCAGACGGATTGCCTTTTTTTCTTTCACCAAATCAAACACCTTTTCCATACAAATTTTACTCATCCCTTTTCCCTGATACGATGGACAAATGGAAAGAAGATGGATAACCGCCACTTCCTCATCCTTTGCCAATACCCTCCATTGAATTCCATGATACGAGTCTTCTTGGCTTTGTGTGATGGCAACTAGTCCGATGATTTCTTCTTGTTCTTTCAGCATGTACATAGCTTCTTTTTCAATATACGATTGAATCAAATCATCGCTAGGATGAAGTCCATAGACCCATTTCCCATATTCTTTCATATGCTTGGTTTGTTCGCAAATGTCCATGTATGCATTACGTATTGTTTGGAAATCCTTATTTCTTGCACAAATCAGTTCCATATTATTTACCTCTCCACCTTCATTGTAGAATTCCCATTTCTATTATTCAAATTACTAGATTTTATACTTTTAACCAACTACCCCAAGAATTCTCCCGCTTCTATAAGCGGAGAGATGAATTG
>JAUNDJ010000155.1 GCA_030526175.1 Bacillota bacterium | reverse complement strand
AATCTCAAATTAGGAACATTAGGGTTTTTATTTTCTTTATCCATAACATTAATCCTCCAATAAACCTAATTCCTTAAGATAAACATCGATCTCTTTATCTAGCTCTGCACGTTTAGCTTCTAGTTCTTTGATTTCTTTCATAACAGCATGAATATCAATTTCTTCCTCTTCTTCAAATGTATCAACATATCTTGGAATATTCAGATTAAAGTCATTTTCTTTAATCTCATCAAGAGTTGCACAATGAGCGTATTTTTCAACATCTTTACGAGCAAGATATGTATCCATAATCTTTTGAATATTAGCGTCTGTTAATCTGTTTTGATTCTTTCCAGACTCAAACTCTTTAGAAGCATCGATAAAGAAAATATCATCATGTGTTTTGCATTTCTTGAAAACTAAAATGCATGTAGGAATCGAAGTCCCAAAGAATAAATTAGCAGGTAAACCAATGACTGCATCTAGCCAGTTCTTTTCATCAATTAAGTATTGTCTGATTACACCTTCTGCTGCGCCTCTAAACAAAACACCGTGTGGAAGCACTACAGCCATCGTTCCTGCATCATCAAGTAAATATAACATATGCTGGATAAAAGCGTAGTCTGCCTTCGATTTAGGTGCCAATTTCCCATATGCACTAAATCTTTCATCATCTAAGAATTTTGGATCTGCTGACCATTTTGCACTATACGGTGGATTTGCTACCACTGCATCAAAACGCATTTTCATGTGTTCTTCATTTGGATGCTCAAGTGTGTCATTATTTTCAATATCAAAATGATTAAAAGGAATTCCATGTAGCAGCATATTCATTCTGGCAAGGTTGTAAGTTGTTGATACTTTTTCCTGGCCATAGAATGATACTACTTCAGTTTCTTTTGCAACACGCAATAGTAAAGAACCAGATCCGCAAGTTGGGTCGTAAACATTTTTAAGTTTGTTCTTACCAACAGTGACTAGTTTTGCTAGAAGTTTTGAAACTTGCTGTGGTGTGTAAAATTCTCCGGCCTTTTTTCCAGCTGAAGCAGCAAACTGACCAATTAGGTATTCATACGCATCACCCAAAACATCTATTTCGGCATCTTCGTATTTAAAATCTATATCGTCAATTTTCAGCATTACTTTAGCAATTAGTGCGCTTCGATCAGTTTCTGTTTTTCCTAGCTTAGATGAGTTCAGATCCATGTCATCGAACAGGTTCTCAAAATCCCTTTGCGACCCCAAGCCTAAAGTCGATTCAGTTAATTCATTAATTGCTTTAGCGAGCATTGATATATCAAAACTGCTTTCGTTGATTTTCACAATAAGAGTTGACCACAGATTTGATGGTTCTATTACGTATCCCAGTCCCCCTTCTGAATCTACAAGGCTTTCAATAATATCATCCTTGTATTCCTGAGACTCCCATGCTTCTTTATAGGTAATATCATCATCTTCCAATTCAGCTTCTACAAAGCGTGCCAATTTATCAGAAAGATATCTGTAAAATATTAATCCAAGAATGTAGTTCTTGAATTCTGAGGCATCCATGCTTCCTCTTAAGTCATTTGCAATTGCCCATAGTTGTGTATGCAGTTCTGCTTGCTGTTTTGCTTGAATTTCTTGTGTTTCCATTTTTATCTCTCCTTATAATTCTCCAGTTTCTTGTTTAACAGTTTCTTCTTTAATTCAATTTACTTTTTTGCTAATATATCACGCTCTATAGAAAACGAAAATACTCTCCATATTATCATTTTTATTTCAATAGAAGGTATATCCAAAGAGATACTGCGAATTGTATCGAGCGTGATCATTTTTACGTATGCGGTACCTTGCATAGAATTGGTAAGTCTGTTTTTGAATATTGTATTTTCATTAAACAGCCATACCAAATAGTTTGGTTCTAATATCTCGGGCTTATTAATTCTAATGTGGCAAAAGTTTGACAACAGTAATTTCCCTGCACGCTCATTCGATATTACCATTGCATTTTGCGATGACAAGCCAATAACAACATCATTTTCTTCTACAAACAGGCATTTATCAACTTTGTCTGCTTCTATGGTTGAAATGATTTCTTCGAATTCATCATCTGTCTTACCACATTCATAGCTTAATTCCTGCATGCTGATAGTTGGAATTTGAACATTCTGAATATACTTGTTTTTTGGCTTAACCCTTGTAAGAATAGTTCCCAAGTTTATATTGGATATATCCGATAGTTTTACAATCACTTTTCCACCTCCATTCATTGCAACTTACATAAATATCATATTTCACTAATTGGTATTTGTCAATAATAAAAATGCAATTTATATAAATTGCATTTTACATGTACCGTAATACGATATTTTTTATAAATTGAGTTATTAAACCGGTTATAATATTTTTCGCTCTTATACTTGATGGATATGAGTTTGCTATCTTTTCTCTTTGTATTACTTCCTTGCTCAGACTGTTTTTTATGTCGTTTTTATCAACAAAGCCTCCAAACTCGTAATCACCTATTATCTTTTCCAACTTGTTCGCAGGAATTTCGTACTTTTCGGACATATCTTGTATTTCTTTAAGGCGGCACTGCTCCATATACTTATTGTATTCGTCTTCAAAGTCAGCATCTGGATCCATTTCTGTAGCTATGCTTTCAATAAATCCATAAATCAAATCTGACTTGAGGTATAACTCTGGATCAGTTCCACCAGCAATAAGTTTCTCGATATCATCGAAAGTTTTTCTCCTCTTTTCCCTTGAAGGTTCCTGAACAGCATCTTTAATAAGCACCAAAATATAATGGACATTAATCTTGTCATTTCTCAATAATTCTATGTCAAAACTAATATCTTTCAAAATGGAAGTTTCCGTAATAGTCTGCTGGTGTTCACGATATATTTTCTTGTATTTGCTTACGAAGTCTTCATAAGTCTGTTGGCTCATGCCTACTTCCTCTTCAGTAAAATTGAACTG
>JAUNDJ010000053.1 GCA_030526175.1 Bacillota bacterium | reverse complement strand
TTATTTTGTTATTTTTATTTTTGACTGTTATTCAACTGTTACAGCCTCTTTTTTTCTGCCTAAAAGAAAAGGTATCCTTTCGGATACCTAAATAATAATCTACTATTTCGCAGATACTTCTGCCATTCCGTATTCTTTTCCTTCGTTGAAGTTACGAGCGTTTTCCATAGTAACTGTGGCAATTGCTTGTAAAGCTTCACGAGTAAAGAATGCTTGGTGAGAAGTTAATACAACTTGAGGGAACATTAATAAACGTCCAGTAATGTCGTTTGTCAAAGGTTCGTCTGAACGGTCTGTATAAACGTTCGCATCTTCTCCTTCGTATACGTCTAATGCAACAGCGTGGAATTTACCATTCTTTAATGCTTCAATCAATGCTTCTGCATCCACCAATGGTCCACGAGAAGTGTTTACTAACATTACATTATCTTTCATCAAGCTAATAGCTTTTGCATCAATTAAGTGATATGTACTTGGGAATAATGGAGCGTGTAAAGAAATTAGATCAGATTTCGCTAATAATTCTTCTTTTTCTACATACGTTAATAATCCAGATTCTTCTAACGCTTTATTAGGGAATGCATCCCATCCAAGAACTTTCATTCCATATCCTTTACAGATTTCTGCCATACAGATACCGATACGTCCTGTACCCATGATACCAGCAACTTTGTTGTGAAGGTCTAATCCTAATAATCCAGAAAGTGCGAAGTTGTTTTCTTTTACCTTATTGTGCGCTTTGTGAAGACGACGGTTAGATTCTTGAAGAATCGCCATTGCATGTTCTGCTACGGCATATGGTGAATATGCTGGTACACGTAATACTGTAATTCCACATTCTTTTGCCGCTTGTAAGTCAACATTATTGAATCCAGCACAACGTAATAAGATTAATTTTACACCATTATCGTGTAATGCTTCCACGACTTGACGAGGAGCTTCATCATTTACGAAGATACATACTGCATCAAAACCTTTTGTTAATCCAACAGTTTCAGGTGTTAAACGTACAGTAAAATATTTAATATCTGAGTTATAAGTTCCTTCTCCTTTAACTTTTGTCAATTCTGAGAAGAAAGTACGGTCATAATCTTTTGTTCCAAAGAATGCGATTTTTAATACATCTACATTTTTTCCTGCGAATTCTTTTTGTAATAAAGATTCAATTTCTTTGATATCTTCTGCTTCGTTTTCACCTTCAACTGTAACTGTTAAAGTATCTCCTTGTTTTGCAGCTAAAGCTAAAATTTGCAAAACGTTTGCTCCATCAGCTACACGGTCATTGCAAGATACAGTAACTGCCCCTTTAATATCTACACAAGTTTGTGCTAATAATGCAGCTGGACGTGCGTGAATTCCAAGAGGGTTTGTTACTAAATAAGTAAGTTGTTCCATTCTAGTAATCTCCTTTAATAAATACTCTATGATAATATTATCACAAAAGGATGAAAATGGTTACATAAACACTCTTTAAATTCCATATTTTTTAAACAAAAGTTTTCTTTTATGTGTGTTCATCGCTATAATTACTGAAAGAGGTGTTATTTAAATGTCAGATTTTTTACCTGTTACAAAAGAAGAAATGTTAGAAAGAGGTTGGGAACAACCTGATTTTATATATGTTTGTGGGGATGCTTATGTGGACCATCCTTCTTTTGGAGCCGCTATTATTTGTCGTACACTAGAAAGTCGTGGCTTCAAAGTTTGTATGCTTCCCCAACCAAATTGGAAAAGTGTTGATGATTTTAAAAGATTTGGGAAACCAAGATTGGGATTTTTAGTATCTAGTGGAAATATCGATTCGATGGTAAATCACTACTCGGTTTCTAAACATCGTCGAAAAAACGATTCCTATTCGAATAATGGTGAAAGTGGTCATAGACCAGATCGTGCTGTTATTGTGTATTGTCAAAAAATTCGTGAAGCATATAAAGATACAGCTATTTTAATCGGAGGTATTGAAGCCAGTTTGCGAAGACTAGCCCATTATGATTATTGGGATGACAAAGTTCGACAATCTATCCTAGTCGATTCGGGAGCTGATTTATTAATGTTCGGAATGGGCGAAAATAGTATTGTTGAAATTGCCGAAGCTTTAGATGCTGGTATCGATGTACAATACTTAACCTATTTAGATGGAACCGTATATCGTACAAAAGATTTAGATCTTATTGGAGAAGATTATATCCTGCTTCCTAGCTACGATGAAATAAAAACGGATAAAGAAGCATATGCTCGCTCTTTCCATCAACAATATTTGAATACCGACCATTTTGCTTCCAAAATCCTTGTGGAACCATACAATGGATTTTATGTTGTGCAAAACCATCCAAATCGTCCATTAACACAAATGGAATTTGATGATGCCTATGCCCTACCTTATCAAAGAACATTCCACCCAATGTATGACTACATTCCTGCCATTGAGGAAGTAAAGTTTTCTTTAATCAGTTCTCGTGGTTGTTTAGGTGCATGTAACTTTTGTGCATTAAACTTTCACCAAGGACGTGTCATTCAAGCCAGAAGTCATGAATCTTTGATTAACGAGGCTAAAATCATGATTGGTGATCCAGATTTTAAAGGATATATCCACGATGTTGGTGGTCCAACCGCCAACTTTAGACAACCAGCTTGTGAGAAACAAGCGACAAAAGGGGCTTGTCCAACACGCCAATGTTTATGGCCAAAGCCTTGTAAAAATTTAAGAGTCGATCATAGCGATTATGTCGAACTTCTTCGTAAACTTTGCTCTCTTGAAGGTGTAAAAAAAGTATTCATTCGTTCAGGTATTCGTTATGACTACCTATATTATGAAAAAGATGACACATTCTTTAGAGAAATGATTTTAAATCATATCAGCGGACAATTAAAAGTAGCACCAGAACACATTAGTGATCGTGTTTTGGACAAAATGGGAAAACCAAGACGTCATGTTTATGAAATGTTTGTGGATAAATACTATCGTTTAAATAACGAATTGAATAAAAATCAATTCTTAGTTCCATATTTGATGTCTTCCCATCCAGGAAGTGATTTACATGCTGCCATTGAACTAGCCGAATATTTACGAGATATTCATCACCAGCCAGAACAAGTGCAAGATTTCTATCCAACCCCTGGTACACTTTCTACAGCCATGTATCATACTGGCTTAGATCCTCGTGATATGAAACCTGTTTATGTGGCAAAAACACCGAAAGAAAAAGCAATGCAAAGGGCTTTGATGCAGTATAAGAATCCAAAAAATTACGATTTAGTCGAAGAAGCATTAATTAGTGCTGGTCGAGAAGATTTGATTGGTACAGAACCAAAATGTTTGATTCGACCTAGAAAAAATGTTCCGGATAAGAAAGTGAGAAGAAGACGATGAAAATCTATGTTGCCAAAGATGCCGATGTATTAGGAAATGTGATGCTTAGTGAAGATGTGAACATTTGGTTCCATTCTACTTTACGAGCCGATAGCGATATTATTTCGATTGGCAAAGGCTCAAATATTCAGGATAATTGTGTTCTTCATGTCGATCCAGGTCATCCTGTAATAATCAAAGACTATGTAACCGTAGGACATGGGGCAATCTTACATGGTTGTACAGTAGAAGAAAATACCGTTATTGGAATGGGTGCCATCGTCTTAAATGGTGCACATATTGGAAAAAATTGTATCATTGGAGCTGGAACTCTTATTTCACAAAATAAAGAAATTCCTGACAATAGTATTGTGATTGGTAATCCTGGGAAGATATTACGTCCCCTTAATGCAGAAGAAATCCAATCGAATCATCAAAATGCCTTATTATATATAGAAGAAGCAAAAGCACAACTAGAAGAAAAAGTTCTCTAATTGTGCTTTTCTCTATTAAACGCAGATGTCTATTGACTACTTTACAAGGAGAATTACAGAATTTGAATATAGTATTAGTCAAAACATCTAGTTTATTCTTAAAAAAAATGGAAACGAAATTGCTTGTATAGGAGGATTTCCATCTCTTTTAATATCTTATTTTCCTAAAAATGATAGAAGTGCTTGGGCAGAAGCTTTGGCTCCACCTAAAGATTTCATGTCTTCACTAAATTCTTTTACTGTTTCTTTATATTTTTGATTTGTTAATAACGTTTCGATTCGACTTCTTAAATTTTCACTTGTTACATCTTTTTTAGAGAACAATCCGAATCCTAATCCATTTGATTCAATAGCTCTTGCGGTAATTGCTTGTTCTTCCATTTGTGGAATCGCAATCATTGGAACGCCATAGTAAATGGATTCTCCTGTTCCACCCATTCCTGCATGAGTAATGAATACATCGGCTTGTGATAAAATATCCAATTGTGGAACCATTTGTCCGATTTCTACATTCTCTGGAATATCCTTAAGTTTCTTTGGATTCACAGCTCCTAAGGCAACAAATACATTTATATCCATGTCTTTTACAGCATCAAAAAGAATTGGATAATATCCTTCCCAGTTAAATACCGTTCCTAACGAAGAATATACCAAAGGTTTTTCATTATCTGGCTTTTTCCAAGTTCCAAACGTGCTACGTTTTCCAATTTGTACTCCAGTAAACACAAAACTATCATCAAACGTTTCAGAATTTGGAACCAATCTCTTTTGCATCATGACAAGATTTAAATCTCCATGTCCATCAAAGATTTCTTTTACACTCATAAAGCGACATCCATATTTATCTACAAAGCTTTGTGCAATACCATTGGCAACTTGTCTTAGTGGGTGAGAATCCTCCACATTAAATCCTTCGGCAACCGCATACGATCCATTGGATGGATAGCTTGTATATAACATTACATTTGCTACGTTTAATACATCGGCTGCAATTGTTCCTGCAATTCCTGCAAAGTCGTGTACAATTGCGTCTGGTCTATCTTCTTTTAATACGTCTAATACATCGTCGATAAAACTTTCGGCTTCTTTTAAGAATAAAAATGGGACAACTGCTGCAACATTTGATTCTTCTTGATTATCTCCTGCATTACTTTGATCGTCGTTTTTTTCCATCCATGATTTCATTGGAACAAATTTTGCTCCTATAGGTTCAATAATCTTTCTAAAGTTTTCTGTGCAAAAATACGTTACTCTATGATTAGCTTGAATCAATTCATTGACCAAAGAAAGGGTTGGGTTAACATGTCCAAATGCCCCTAATGATACAAATGCGAAATGCATACTCTTTTCTCCTTTTTGACTTACAAATTTTTACCATCTGTTTTAATTACATTTTGATACCAATAATACGAGTCCTTTCGAATTCTTTCGCAACTTTTAATATCAGTATCTGTGCGATCGACATAAACAAGTCCATATCTTTTCGCAAAACCTTGATGCGAGGAAACAACATCAATAAATGACCATGGGCAATATCCAAAGATAGGATAGCCTTCTTCTCTAGCCTTAAGAACTTCCTTAATGTGCAAAGATAAATACTCGATACGAGGCATATCATTTATTTTTCCATCTATCAATTCATCGCTGTATGCCATACCATTTTCTGTAATAATCATAGGTAGTCCATAACGATTATATATTTTGTATAGAATACTTCGAATTCCTATCGCATCAATTCCATTTGTCATCCATTCTGTAACTCGAATATGTTCATTCTTACAAATATCAAATACCGAACTTCTAAAGAAAGGTGGTAAATTATAATTCACAATTCCTTTTTCATTATTTTTTACACAAATCGAAGAATAATAATTGATTCCAATAAAATCTGGTTTTGAAGATTTTAATAATACCTCATCCCCTTCTTCGACATGTGGAAATATATTCATTTCTTTTAATAAATGTTTTACTCTTGGAGAATATTCTCCTTTAACAGACATATCTAGAAGCATATACATCATTAATTCTTCTGCATCCATTGCCGCTAATACATCTTCTGGAGAAGACGATTTTGGGTATGTGTTTTGCACAGCACAAACAGGCCCAATTTGTGCTTGATCATCAATTTCTCTTAAGACTTGTATCGCAATCTTTTCGGCAATAGAAGCATGATAAGACATTTGATACATATATTGTGTTTGAAGAAATTTGTTTGGCTCATGATTACCGTTTAAGTCTCCAGCTGCCATCGCAATCAATTGTTCATTAATTGTTACCCAATGTTTGATAACACCCTTCCATCTTGTAAAACAAATTTTTGCGTATGCTACATATGCATCAACACATCTTCTGTCTTTCCATCCACCAAATTCTTCCACCAATGCTTGTGGCATCTCAAAATGATACAATGTTGGTAATGGTTCAATTCCATTTTCAAAACATAATTGAATAATTTTATCGTAAAAGGCAAGTCCTTCTTCATTCACCGTGTGTCCATCGGGCATAATTCTTGCCCAACAAAAAGAGAAACGATATACCGTTAATCCTAACTCTTTCATAAGAAGAATATCTTCTTCCACATGATGATAATGATCACTTGCGACTTTCGTATCGGCAATTCCTTCTGGAACATGTCTTACATCGGTTGTAGAAAGTCCTTTACCACCTTCGTTAAATCCACCTTCTACTTGAAAACCACTAGTCGATGCTCCCCATAAAAATTTTTTTTGCATGATTCACCTCATTATTTAAGTTAGAAGCCCAATTAATAGAAATCAGGCTTCTAATATTCATTATTCTTCAACTGTTCTTGTAGCATTTTCTTCTTCTACAGCTTTTTTATCCAAAATCTTAAAGAATGGATAATAGATAGCAATAGAAATCGGAATACATACCAACTGATAAATTCCCCATGTTAAACTTCCTTGCATAAGACCAGAAATAAATGGTGGCATGGATCCAAGTCCTAAAATACCAATTGGTGCCGTTACAATACCCATTTGAATTAGAATATAACCTAATGTCACAATTAGAATTGGGCATAATACAAATGGAATTAATAAGATTGTGTTCAAGATAATTGGCATACCAAAGATTACTGGTTCGTTTACACTAAAGATTCCACATGGTAATGTTACTTTTCCAAAAGATTTATATCGTTCAGATTTCGCCGTAAAATACATCAAGATTACCAATCCAATAGTGGCTCCCGATCCACCTAAGTTTGCCAAATCCCATAATCCTATATTCAAAATGTGAGGGATTTTCTCTCCAGCTGCCATAGCGGCTGTATTTTCTCCAATATAGCTTAACCAAATTGGGAATAACATTGGTAACACTGTCATAGAGCCATGAATACCAAAGAACCATAATAATTGCGCAACAACAATGCATAATAAGAACGCTGGTAAATTCCCTGTTAAATTTTGTAGTGGTGTTTGTAGAACAGAATAGATACAATCTGTCGCATTTCCAAACGATGTCATTTTAAATGCAGCATTAATAGCTAGAAAAACTACAACGATAATAACGCTTGATAATAAAGAAGATAAAGATTCTCCAACAGCTCCTGGAATGGAATCTGGTAGTTTGATTACGATATTTTTTTCAATGATTATAGCTAATAGTTTTGAAACAATGACTCCAGATAATAACGCAACAAATATTCCTTTTGTTCCTAAATAAGCAATATTGAAGAAAGAAATTCCTGCTTCAGCTAATGTTGTCGTATCCAATGGAATCAGTAACATGAATCCTAATAATGATAAGAATCCCGATGTGATCGCATATTTTTCATTATTGAAAATAGTAGCTCCACGATATCCTGCTGCAAATGCCATATACACAGCTAATAAATTTGTCGTAACATTGATCACACCTTGAAATAAATTTCCAAGTCCTGTGCTAGCTAAGAAGCTAGTGTATGGATTCCATTGAATATTTGTTAGGATGGTAAACACAGCACCAACCATAATGATTCCTAAAGCTGACATACATCCTTGGCTGATCACAGCCAAATATTTATTTGTCGATAATTTGTCTGCAATTGGTAACAAAATTTTTTCCATCACGCTTACAAATTTTTCCATAATAGTTCTCTCCTTTTCTTTTTTCCCGGGCTATGGCTTTAGTATATGCGTTTGTAAGCGATTTCTCCTTATCAAAAAAGGAGTCACATTTCCAAAATGTAACTCCGATTTTCATATTGTGAAAATATAGGCTTTAGTATGAATAATATATTAGGTAATACATGATGATTATTTCAATAATATACAACAAGGCAATTCTTCCTTCTGTATTTTCGTTTGATTTTCCACACAAAATGATTTGTTTCTTTTCAAATTCATTCACAACTTTATTTACGCCATTCATTGTTATTAAGATAATTTTGACATTTTTCTCTCTTAGAACCTTTACCACATCTTCTCTTCGATAAATAAACCCTCCTTCTAAACTCAAAATAATGACTGTGCTATTTTCTGTCATGGATTTTGCTGCTTCAATTTGTTCTTCGTAAGACAAGGCAACTTCCACATATTTATTCATAAGTGCAAAACGACTTTGAATATGTTGGGATAATAATGTGGAAAACTCCAATCCCAAAACCAAAATTCGATCGCTTTCTCGAATACTTGAACATACATCTTCTAATTGATCGTATTCTAATGTCTCTTTTGCGAAAATAATATTTGAGATTACATCTTTAGTATAGCGATTAAAGATCTCCGACATTTCATTGCGATCCGATTTTACTGTTTTAAGAGAATAATCCGTGGAATTAATCTGTAGTGTATTTCGGCAAGTCTCTTTAAAATCTTGAAAAGAATCAAAACCCATTGTCTTTACGAATCGAGAAATTGATGCTGGAGATGCATAGCACATATCCGCTAGTTCATTGATTGTTTTATCAGGAATCTCATTATAGTGTCGTAATAAACTGACCGCAATATCATGATTCGTGTCCTTTTTATTTTGTGAATTGACATAACGAAAAAGTCGAGTCATCAAAGAATCGTGTGCCATAATCTATATTTCTCCTTTGGAATAGTATTCTATCCCCATAATCATATCATAGAAATCTCAAAAGATTAAAACACATATATTATCACCTTTATTTTCTAGCATTTCTCAAGTAAGTTTTTTATTTACCTTTTTTCGCTTTCGTGTATAATATTACAGAATAAGTAATATTCAAGATAAGCTAATTGATTTAGCCAATCAAAAAAGGAGATAACTATGCCAAAAAGAGAAGATATTAATACTGTCTTAGTCATCGGTTCTGGTCCAATTATTATTGGTCAAGCTTGTGAATTTGACTACTCTGGTACACAAGCCTGCAAAGCATTGCGCAGCTTAGGGTACAAAATTGTATTAGTTAATTCAAACCCTGCCACAATCATGACAGACCCTGAAACTGCTGATGTGACTTACATTGAACCATTAAACGTTGAACGTTTAACACAAATTATCGAAAAAGAACGTCCTGATGCTTTATTACCAAACCTTGGAGGACAATCCGCTCTTAACTTATGTTCAGAATTAGATAAAGCGGGTGTATTGGAAAAATATGGTGTACAAGTTCTTGGTGTTAAAGTAGATGCAATCGAACGTGGTGAAGACCGTTTAGAATTTAAAAAAGCTATGGCTGACATCGGTGTTGAATGTGCGCGTTCTGCAATTGCCAATACTGTACAAGAAGCTTTAGATATCGCAAACGAATTAGGATATCCTGTTGTTGTAAGACCTGCTTATACAATGGGTGGTGCCGGTGGAGGTCTTGTTTATAACGTTGAAGAATTAAAAACTGTTGTAAACAGAGGATTAGCTGCCAGCTTAATTCACCAATGTTTAATTGAAGAATCAATCTTAGGTTGGGAAGAATTAGAACTTGAAGTTATTCGTGATGCTAATAATAACTTAATCACAATTTGTTTTATTGAAAATATCGACCCTGTTGGTGTGCACACAGGAGACTCATTCTGTTCAGCTCCAATGTTAACAATTTCTGAAGAACTTCAAAAACGTCTTCAAGATCAAGCGTACAGAATTGTAGAATCTGTTGGTGTAATCGGTGGTACAAACGTACAATTTGCGCATGACCCAGTATCGGATCGTGTTGTAGTCATCGAAATCAACCCTCGTACTTCTCGTTCTTCTGCCTTAGCTTCTAAAGCTACTGGATTCCCTATCGCTTTAGTATCTGCTATGTTAGCTGCTGGATTAACATTAGAAGACATTCCATGTGGAAAATATGGAACATTAGATAAATACTATCCTGACGGAGAATATGTTGTTATTAAATTTGCACGTTGGGCATTTGAAAAATTCAAAGGTGCTGAAGACAAATTAGGAACACAAATGAAAGCCGTTGGGGAAGTTATGAGTATTGGTAAAACATACAAAGAAGCGTTCCAAAAAGCTATTCGTTCTCTTGAAACAGGACGTTATGGTTTAGGTCACGCTAAAAACTTCGACCAAATGACAAAAGAAGAGTTATTAGGATTATTAGTAAATCCTACTAGCGAACGTCAATTCATCATGTACGAAGCTCTTCGTAAAGGTGCTACTACAGAAGAATTATTTGAACTTACTAAAATTAAACACTACTTTATCGATCAAATGCGTGAATTAGTGGAAGAAGAAGAAAACTTATTATCTTATAAAGGTAAAGAACTTCCTAACGAAGTATTAATTCAAGCGAAAAAAGATGGATTCTCTGACAAATATATTTCTCAATTATTAGAAGTAAGCGAAGAATCTATCCGTAATCAACGTTTAGCTGCTGGATTATCACAAGCTTGGGAACCAGTTCACGTTTCTGGTACTAAAGACAGTGCATACTATTATTCAACATACAATGCACCAGATAAATCTCGTATCTCCGATAATAAAAAAATCATGATTTTAGGTGGTGGACCTAACCGTATCGGACAAGGTATCGAATTCGACTATTGTTGTGTTCACGCTGCCCTAGCTCTTAAAAAATTAGGTTTTGAAACTATCATTGTTAACTGTAACCCAGAAACAGTATCTACAGACTACGATACTTCTGACAAATTATATTTCGAACCACTTACATTAGAAGATGTTTTAAGCATCCACGAAAAAGAAAAACCATTAGGTGTTATTGCTCAATTTGGTGGACAAACTCCATTAAACTTAGCAAACGAATTAAAGAAAAATGGTGTAAACATTTTAGGAACAACTCCAGAAACTATCGATATGGCTGAAGACCGTGACTTATTCAACGCTATGATGGAAAAATTAGAAATTCCTATGCCTGAATCTGGAATGGCTGTTAACTTCGAAGAAGCAAATGAAATCGCTAAACGTATCGGTTACCCATTAATGGTTCGTCCAAGTTATGTACTTGGTGGACGTGGTATGGAAGTTGTTTATGATGAACAACAATTAAAAGAATATATGGCTGCTGCTGTTGGTGTTACTCCAGATCGTCCAATTCTAATCGACCGTTTCTTAGGAAATGCGATGGAATGTGAAGCCGATGCCATTTCGGATGGAGAAAACGTATTTGTTCCTGCGGTTATGGAACACATCGAATTAGCTGGTATCCACTCAGGAGACTCTGCTTGTATCTTACCAAGCCGTCACATCCCTGTTCGTCACGTAAACACAATCAAAGAATATACTAAGAAAATTGCTCGCGAAATGAATGTTCGTGGACTTATGAACATGCAATATGCGATTGCAGACGATAAAGTATATGTATTAGAAGCGAACCCTCGTGCTTCTCGTACTGTACCTCTAGTATCTAAAGTTTCTAACATTAACATGGTTAAGTTAGCTACTGATATCGTTACTTCTGAATTAACAGGTCGTCCAAGCCCTGTTAAAGATTTAAAAGATCGTAAGATTCCTCATGTTGGGGTTAAACAAGCTGTATTCCCATTCAACATGTTCCCTGAAGTTGACCCAATTTTAGGACCAGAAATGCGTTCTACAGGTGAAGTTTTAGGTATGGCAAATTCTTATGGAACAGCTATCTTCAAAGCCGAAGAAGCAACACAAACTGTATTACCAACTTCTGGTACTGTATTAATCTCATTAAACGATCGTGATAAAAAAGACGCTGTAGAATTAGCTCAAAAATATTACGATGCTGGATTCAATATCGTGGCTACTGGAAAAACTTACGATTTAATTGCAGAAAATAACATTCCTGTTAAGAAAATCAAAAAGTTATACGAAGGACGTCCAAACATCAGTGATGCGATCACAAATGGTGAATTATCAATTGTAATTAATACACCTAGTGACAAACGTTCTGCTTCTGACGATAGCTATATTCGTAAAAATGCGATTAAAATGAAAATTCCTTATATGACTAACGTGGCAGCTGCCAAAGCGGCTATTGAAGGTATCAAGGAAGCTGAAGCTACTGGATATAGTGAAGTAAAATCGTTACAAGAATACCACAAAGCAATTAAATAAGAATTTAGAGAGCTTCGGCTCTCTTTTTTTGTTTCTCTTTTTATTAAACATGGTATAATATCGACATTAGGAGGGATTTTTGATGGAAAAAGAAAAAGAAGTTGTCAGCAAGAACTTTATCGAACGAATCATTGAAAAAGATCTAGAAGCTGGAATCGAAACTAAAATCGCAACGCGTTTTCCACCGGAACCAAATGGATATTTACATGTAGGGCACGCCAAATCGATTTTATTAAATTACGGGCTTGCTCAGAAATATAATGGAGTATTTAACTTACGTTTTGACGATACAAACCCTGTTAAAGAAGACATCGAATTTGTAAATTCAATCGTAGCCGATGTTGAATGGTTAGGTGCAAATTATGATGGAGAAGTAAAATTTGCTTCAAACTACTTCGAAGATATGTACCAAGCCGCTATTCGCTTAATCAAAAAAGGAAAAGCTTACGTTTGTGATTTAACTCCAGATCAAATTCGTGAATACCGTGGATCTTTAACAGAACCAGGTAAAGAATCACCATATCGTAATCGTTCGGTTGAAGAAAACCTTGCCCTTTTTGAAGGAATGAAAAACGGTGAATTTGAAGATGGATCCAAAGTATTACGTGCAAAAATTGATATGGCTAGTTCAAATATCAATATGCGTGACCCAATTTTATATCGCGTTGCTCGTATTCACCACCACAACACAGGAGACCAATGGTGCATCTATCCAATGTACGACTTTGCCCACCCTATTGAAGATGCGGTAGAAGGAATTACACACTCTATTTGTACATTAGAATTTGAAGACCACCGTCCTCTTTATGACTGGGTTGTTATTGAATGTGGATATAAAAATACACCAGAAGAGTATCCAAAACAAATCGAATTCGCAAAATTATACTTAAAAAATGTAGTAACTGGTAAACGTTATATCAAAAAACTAGTACAAGATGGTGTTGTAGATGGATGGGACGATCCTCGTCTAGTTACTATCGCTGCACTTCGTCGTCGTGGATTTACACCAGAATCTTTAAAGAAATTTATGGAATTAGTTGGTGTTGCCAAAGCCGATTCTTCGGTTGATTATGCGATGTTAGAATACTGTATTCGTGATGACTTAAAACCAAAAGCACCACGTGTAATGGCTGTATTAGACCCTATTAAATTAATCATTGATAACTATCCAGCAGGTGAAGTGGAATACTTACCTGCTGCAACAAATATGGAAAACCCTGAATTAGGTGAACACATGGTTCCTTTCGGAAGAGAATTATGGATTGACCGTGATGATTTCATGGTAGAACCACCTAAGAAATATTTCCGTTTATTCCCTGGTAACGAAGTTCGTTTAATGAATGCCTATTTCGTAAAATGTGTAAGCTACGAAACGGATGAAAATGGAAAAGTTACTACTGTACACTGTACATATGATCCTGAAACAAAAAATGGAACAGGATTTACTGGTCGTAAAGTTAAAGGAACAATTCACTGGGTTCCTGCTGCCCAAGCTGTAGAAGCAACAGCTCGTTTATACGAAAACTTAGTGGATGAAGACAAAGGTGTATATGATAAAGAAACAGGAGAAATGAACTTAAATCCAAATTCTTTACAAGTTGTTACAGCTTATATCGAACCTTTCATTAATGAATTTAAACCAGGAGACGCTTTCCAATTTGTTCGAAATGGATATTTCTGCATCGATACAAAAGATACAACAGACGATCACTTAGTATTTAACCGTATCGTTTCTCTAAAGAGTTCATTTAAATTACCGAAGTAAGAATATTGGTACAAACTTTATGAAGTTTGTGCCTTTTCTTATACTTAAAAACCTAGTATTATATAGGCGTAGTTTCAAGGGAGGATAAAACATGAAACCTATTAAAGAAGGAAAAGTACGTGAAATTTATGATAACGGTGACAGCCTTATTTTAGTTGCAACAGACCGTATTAGCTGTTTTGATGTTATTTTAAAAAACATCATCACAAAAAAAGGAACTGTTTTAACACAAATGTCAAAATTCTGGTTTGATTACACAAAAGACATCTTACCTAACCACATGATCAGTACAGATGTTAAAGATATGCCTGAATTTTTCCAACAACCTCAATACGATGGAAATTCAATGATGTGTAAAAAATTAGAAATGTTACCTATCGAATGTATCGTACGTGGATATATTACAGGTAGCGGTTGGGCTAGCTACCAAGAAACAGGTAAAGTTTGTGGTATCGAATTACCTGCTGGATTAAAAGAATCCGATAAATTACCAGAACCAATTTATACACCTAGTACAAAAGCGGAAATCGGTGATCACGATGAAAATATTTCTTTCGAACAAAGTATTGAAGTATTAGAAAAACAATTCCCTGGAAAAGGATTAGAATACGCAACAACTTTACGTGATGCAACAATTGCTCTTTACAAAAAATGTGCAGATTATGCATTAAGCAAAGGTATCATCATTGCCGATACTAAATTTGAATTTGGAGTGGATGAAAATGGAAATATCGTAATTGGTGATGAAATGTTAACACCAGATTCTTCTCGTTTCTGGCCTGCAGATGGATATGAACCAGGTCATGGACAACCATCTTTTGACAAACAATTTGCTCGTGATTGGCTAAAATCAAACGAACACGATTGGGAATTACCTCAAGAAGTGGCTGACAAAACTATCGCAAAATATTTAGAAGCCTACAAATTATTAACTGGTAAAGATTTATAAGAGTGGTCAATTTGACTACTCTTTTTTTATTGACACATTTTTACTACAGGTTTACAATCTTTTCTAAGAAAACTATTTAGAGGAAGGAAATGAGTATTATGACAAAAAAGAACATTGATTGGTCAAGTATTGGATTTGGTTATATCCCTACTGAAGCTCGTTATGTTTCTAACTACAAAGATGGAAAATGGGATGATGGTGAAATTACTGACAATCCAAACATCGTTTTAAACGAATGTGCTGGTGTTCTTCAATATGCACAAACTGTATTTGAAGGATTAAAAGCTTACACAACACAAGATGGAAAAGTTGTTATTTTCCGTCCAGATTTAAACGCAGCTCGTCTACAAGATTCTTGTAAGAGATTGGAAATTCCTGAAGTTCCTACAGAAAAATTCTTAGATGCAATCGAACAATTGGTTAAAGCCAATTTAGATTACGTTCCACCTTATGGATCTGGCGCTACATTATATATCCGTCCATATGTATTTGGAACAAATCCTGTTATTGGTGTAAAACCAGCGGATGAATATCAATTCCGTGCTTTCGCAACTCCAGTAGGACCATATTTTAAAGGTGGAGTAAAACCAATCACAATTCGTGTTTGTGATTATGACCGTGCGGCACCTCACGGAACAGGACATATTAAAGCTGGATTAAACTATGCGATGAGTTTATATCCAATCATGGAAGCTCACCGTGAAGGTTTTGCAGAAAATATGTATTTAGACGCTGCAACTCGTACAAAAGTTGAAGAAACTGGTGGAGCAAACTTCATCTTTATCACAAAAGATGGAAAATTAGTTACTCCAAAATCAGATAGTATCTTACCTTCTATCACTCGTCGTTCATTATGCTATGTTGCCAAAGAAATCTTAGGTATGGAAGTTGAAGAAAGAGAAGTATTCTTCTCTGAAGTAGCTGACTTCGCAGAATGTGGATTATGTGGAACAGCTGCTGTAATTTCTCCTGTTGGAAAAATCAACGACCATGGTAAAGAAATTTGTTTCCCAAGCGGAATGGAAGACATGGGACCTGTTACTAAAAAACTATATGATACATTAACAGGAATCCAAATGGGTCGTATTCCTGCTCCAGAAGGATGGATCAAAGTTATCGCTGAATAGAATAAACTTAAAGAATCAACAAAATTGTTGGTTCTTTTTTTATTCTGTATTTTTTGACAATTTTATTGTTTTTTTTAACCGTATTTTAGAATACAATAAAATAGTGAACCAATCATTTATTTATAGAAAGGAAATATTATGAAAACAGTTTTTAAAGAATTAAAGAATTTCAAAAAAGAATTAATTACTTTAATTATTTCTGTATTAGTAATGACTGTTACTATGATTGCTCTACCAACCTAAATGAAAGAGTTGATCGATACAGCCATTCCTAGTAAAGACTTTGGTCTTGTGATTGTAGTTGGTGGAAGAATGCTTATTTATACAACAATCGGTCTAACTGCTGGTTTTGGTATGGCTCACTTCTCTTCCATCATCGCTATGGGGGTTGGACGAAACTTGCGATCAAAAGTATATGAAAAAGTAATAAGCTTTTCACAAGCAGAAATTGACAGCTTTTCTACTTCTTCATTAATTACTCGTACTAATTCGGATATCAACCAAGTTCAAATTTTCTTGAGCAACTGCTTAAGCATTGCGTTTATTGCTCCTGTACTATGCATCATTGGACTTATTATGGCGATGATTACTTCGCCAAGCTTAGCTTGTGTTCTAGCGATTGCTGTCCCAATCCTAATTATCTTAATTGCCATTATTGGTAAATATGCACTTCCTTTATCCGAAATCATTCAAGATAAATTGGATCAAATCAATATGGTCATTCGTGAAAAATTAACCGGGGTTCGTGTTATTCGCGCTTTTGGAACAAACGAATTCGAAGAAAAACGTTTTGATAAAATCAACATGGAATACACAACAATTAATAAAAAACTTCAAAACGCTACAAACTTTTTCCGTCCTGTTATCGTGCTAGTTCTTGCCTTTGTTGAAGGAGGTATTATGTTTATTGCCTTCCATCAAAATGTTACAGCTGGTGTAGCATACACAACAGGAGAAGTCATGGCTGTTATTCAATATGTCACAATGATTATGGCCTCTATCATGATGATGACTATTGTATTCTTGTTAATGCCTCGTGCATCTACTTGTGCAAAACGTGCCCAAGAAATATTAGATAGTGTCAACGAAATTCAATCGCCAGTCAATCCAAAAGATTCTTCATCAAAAGGATATTTAGAATTTAGAAATGTATCTTTTACATACGCTGGTGCGGATGTACCGGCTGTAAAAGATTTATCTTTTAGTGCAAAACCAGGTGAAATCACAGCTATTATCGGTGGTACAGGAATGGGTAAATCTTCTATTGTAAACTTAATCCCACGACTTTATGACGTAACACAAGGACAAGTTCTTGTAGATGGTATTGATGTTCGTGATTATAACTTGGAAGACCTTCGTAGTAAAATTGGTTTCGTTCCTCAAAAAGCACTTCTCTTCCGTGGGACTATTGATTCAAACTTAGCTTTTGGAGACGAAAATCCTACGGAAGAACGTATTGAAGAGGCAGTAAAAATTGCCCAATCGTATGATTTTGTAACTAAGAAGGAAAAAGGATTTGCTTCTCCAGTTTCCCAAGGCGGAACAAACTTCTCTGGTGGACAAAGACAAAGACTATGTATTGCACGCGCAATTGTTAGAAAACCAGAAATCTATGTATTTGATGATTCATTCTCCGCATTGGATTTTAAAACAGATAAAGAATTACGTGCCGCTTTGCGTAAAGAAGCTGGCGAAAGTGCTACAACCGTTATTGTTGCACAACGTGTAAGTACCATTATGGATGCTGACCGAATCATTGTTATTGAACAAGGAGAAATTGCTGGTATTGGTACACACGCTGAATTATTAGAAAATTGTACTGTATATCGTGAAATTGTTGAATCACAAATGAGTAAGGAGGAAACCGGAAAATGAGAAAAAGCGTAAAAAAACCAAACGTTTATATGCGTTTATTATCTTATCTAAAACCTGGTATGGCAAAAATGATTGTTGCGATCTTTGTCATCCTAATCGGTGTCGTCACAATGGCTCTTGCTCCTTTGTTAATGGGATTTGCAATCAATATTTTAGGAGAAATTCTAGGTGGAAATCACAGCAATGAGCTAATCCAAAAGTTCTTAGCTTTATTAATCGCAATGGGAGGATGCTATGTCGCCAATTCCCTACTTGTATTAATTGGTAATAACTTAGTTGTAGCTGTTACTCAAAAAGCCGTATATACCCTTCGTAAAGAAATTGATGAAAAACTTCAATTATTACCACTAAATTACTACGATACAACTTCTTATGGAGACATCTTATCTCGTCTAACAAATGATGTAGACACTGTGTCTAACTCTTTGCAATCCAGCATTTTCCAAGTAGTAAATGCATTATTCACAGTAATTATCGTGTTCTGGATGATGATGGGAATCAGTGGATTCTTAACCTTCTTAGGATTAATTACTGTTCCTATTCTTGTCATTATTTCAGCAAAAATATCGATTAAATCGCAAGAACAATTTGATAAACAAATGGCACAAACTGGTGATTTAAATGGTTTAGTCGAAGAAACATATAGTGGACACAATGTTATCTCTGTTTTTGGAAAAGAAGAATTTGTTGAAAATATTTTTGATGATGAAAATACTAAACTTTACAAATCTAGCCAACAAGGACAGTATTTAGCAGCATTATTATTCCCTATTTCTACCGCTTTAAATAACGTATCCTACATTTTAGTATGTATTGTCGGAGCTATTATCGCAATTCTAGGTGGATTATCGATTGGTATGATTCAAACATTTGCCACTTACTTACAACAATTTACAGAACCTATTAGTGAAGTTATGCAAATCACAGGTATTGTTCAAACAACAGGGGCTGCCGCAACAAGAATTTTTGAATTCTTGGATGAAAAAGAAGAAGTTAAAGACGTTGAACAACCTCAATTCCCAAAAGAATTAAAAGGAGCGGTTCAATTTGATCACGTCAAATTTGGTTATTTACCTCACCAAACTTTGATTCACGATTTAGATATCAAGATTAATGCTGGTGAAAAAACAGCCATCGTTGGTCCTACTGGGGCTGGTAAATCTACTTTAGTAAACTTAATCATGCGCTTTTACGATGTAAAAGGTGGAGCCATTCGTATTGATGGTGTAAATATTCGTGATATGCCACGTAGTGAATTAAGAAAAATCTTCGGAATGGTTTTACAAGATACTTGGTTATATAGTGGTACGATTATGGAAAATATTCGCTATGGACGTCTGGATGCAACCGATGAAGAAGTA
The DNA here is from genome assembly GCA_030526175.1 of Bacillota bacterium. Taxonomy (GTDB): domain Bacteria; phylum Bacillota_I; class Bacilli_A; order Erysipelotrichales; family Erysipelotrichaceae; genus Floccifex. Next base: position 460 of record JAUNDJ010000053.1, on the reverse strand, counting down.
ATCCAAGCTTGTAAAGCAGCCAGAGCCGATGCATTCATTCGAACATTGCCAGGTGGATATAATTTCGTATTAAGTGAAGGAGCCAGCAATATTGCTCAAGGACAAAGACAGCTACTTACCATTGCTCGTGCTATGTTAGCCGATTCACCAATTATGATTTTGGACGAAGCCACTTCTTCTGTCGATACACGTACAGAAGTATTGATCCAAGAAGCTATGAACAACATGATGAAAGGAAGAACTTCCTTTATTATCGCTCACCGTCTTTCAACTATTAAAGATGCTGACAATATCTTATATATGCAAGATGGAGATATTTTAGAAGTCGGAAATCACGATAGCTTAATGGCAAAAAATGGATTATACGCTAAATTGTACAATTCACAATTTTCTAATGAATAACAGAAAAGAGGCTGTAACAGTTAAGACGTTCGGATAAAATCTGGGCGTCTTTTTTCGT
>JAUNDJ010000154.1 GCA_030526175.1 Bacillota bacterium | reverse complement strand
TTGCTTCTAGTAAACTAACTCGTCAGAAACAATTGATGGAAGAAAATAGAGAATATGCCAATGCACTAGATGAATTACTACGCTTAGTACTTCGTGCTATGCCAAAAAACTCTATTTACTTAAATGAAAACGAAGGAAAACCCGCTTATGTATTCGTAATCACCAGCGATATGGGATTATGTGGTGGGTATAATGCCAACGTGTATAAAATGATTCAATCCGAGTTATCAAAAGAAGATCGAATCGTTATGGTAGGTTCTCGTGGAAACACTTGGATCTCAACAAAAGACTACAATACAGAAGATGTATTAGTTGATTTAAGTGACGATGATGCATACGATGTATTATCTAAAAAAATGCAAGATGCTCTTATTTTGTTTGAAAAAGGGGAAATTTCTCGTATTCAAGTATTGTATACACATTATAAGAATACGTTAACGTTTGTTCCTACATTAGAAACAATCTTACCTGTTTCAAAACCAAAAGAAGACGTAAAAGAAAGCCATTCCCAAATGATTTTTGAACCAGGAAAAGAAGAAATGATGTCTTCGGTTATTCCTATGGTCACAAAATCTTCTGTTTATTCGAAATATTTAGAATCGAAGACTAGTGAACAAGCTTCACGAAGAATGGCGATGGAAAACGCAACGGATAATGCGGAAGAATTAAAAGCGGATCTTGAATTGGCATTCAACCAAGCAAGACAAGCTGCAATTACGCAAGAAATCACCGAAATTGTCGGTGGTGCCAATGCGATTTCGTAAAGGAGGTTATATATGAAAAATATTGGAAAAATTGTACAGGTCATTGGACCCGTAGTCGATATTGCCTTCCCAGAAGATCGTTTACCCGATTTATTAAATGCCATTGAAATCGAACGTCCAAATGAAGAAAGCCTTATTGTAGAAGTGGCACAAGGAATTGGTTCTGACCGTGTTCGTTGTATTGCCATGGGAAGTACAGACGGTTTAGTTCGTGGAATGGATGCTTTAGATACTGGAAAACCAATCCAAGCTCCTGTTGGAGATGAAATCTTAGGACGTATGTTTAACGTATTAGGACGTCCAATTGATGGATTAGAACCATTAGAAGGAGTTCGTACGATGCCAATTCACCGTAATGCACCTGCATTCGATGAACAAAGTACAACAAGTGAACCACTAGAAACAGGTATCAAGGTAATCGACTTATTATGTCCATATGCTCGTGGGGGGAAAATCGGTTTATTCGGTGGTGCCGGAGTAGGAAAAACTGTATTAATTCAAGAGTTAATTCACAATATCGCTAAAGAACACGGTGGTAAATCTGTCGTTGTAGGGGTAGGAGAACGTACTCGTGAAGGAAACGATATGTACCATGAAATGAAAGACAGTGGTGTATTAGACAAAACTGTATTAGTTTATGGACAAATGAACGAATCACCAGGTGCTCGTATGCGTGTTGCCTTAACAGGATTAACAATGGCAGAACACTTCCGTGATGAAGAACACCAAGACGTATTACTTTTCGTTGACAACATCTTCCGTTTTACACAAGCTGGTTCGGAAGTATCCGCTCTATTAGGACGTGTTCCTAGTGCGGTAGGATACCAACCAACTTTGGCAACAGAAATGGGACAACTACAAGAACGTATCACTTCGACTCGTGAAGGTTCTATCACATCGGTACAAGCAATTTATGTGCCTGCCGATGACTTAACAGACCCAGCTCCAGCGACAGCGTTTACGCACTTGGATGCTAAAACCGTATTATCACGTGATATCGCAGCTTTAGGAATCTATCCTGCTGTAGACCCACTAGATTCATCTTCTCGAATCTTGGATCCATTAGTAGTTGGAGAAAGACACTATCGTGTAGCTCGTGGTGTACAAAATATCTTACAACGATATCGTGAACTTCAAGATATCATTGCCATCTTAGGTATGGACGAATTGAGTGAAGAAGATAAGAAAACAGTAAACCGTGCACGTCGTGTACGTAACTTCTTATCACAACCATTTAGTGTAGGGGAAACTTTCACAGGAATTCCAGGACGTTATGTACCATTAGAAGATACAATTCGTTCATTCGAAAGAATCTTAGCTGGTGAATTTGACCATTTACCAGAAACTGCATTTATGTTTGTAGGAACAATCGAAGAAGCAGAAAAAAAGGCAAAAGAATTGGCTGGTGAGTAATATGTTGATCGATTTAAAAATCGTATCGCCAAGAGGTCTTTACGCGAACAAACAAGTGAAAAGCTTGACCTTAACGAGCGTAGAAGGACAAATGACTATTTTACCAAACCACATTCCTATTTTTGCAGCATTGGTTCCTTGTGAATTGACGCTTCGATATGAAGAAGGAGACAATGAAGTTTATGCGATTTCAGGTGGTTTTTTCCAATTCGATAAAAATCAATCCATGTTACTAACAGATGCGGTTGAAGGACGTGGAGAAATTGATTTAGAACGTGCGCAAAAAGCGTATGAAAGAGCCAAAGAACGCTTAGAAAAACGCGATTCAGATACAAATATGAAACGTGCAGAATTGGCATTAAAACGAGCAATCAATCGTATTAATACTTATTCAAAATAGAATTATTAAACAAGATAAGCAGGTTACCTAAAGAGGCACCTGCTTTTTTTTCTTCTTAATACAATCTTAATAAAATCATGGTTTTTTTAACACAATTTTTATTTACCATTGGGGATAATAAGTATGAAGAGAGGTTTTATGAAAAAAATATTGAGTTCATCACAATTAATTATATTAAGCTTTATCATCATGATTTTGATAGGAACGTTTTTATTAATGCTTCCAATTTCTAGTAGCGAAGGTATAGTGACTTCTTTTAAAGATTCTTTATTTACGGCAACAAGTGCTAGCTGTGTAACTGGTCTTGTAGTAAAAGATACAGGAACGTATTGGTCCATGTTCGGGCAATTTGTGATATTGGTCTTAATACAAATTGGAGGCTTAGGTGTTGTTACTATGGCAACTCTATTATTTATTTTTACAGGAAAGAAAATTGGTCTTGTCGAAAGAAGCTATT
>JAUNDJ010000052.1 GCA_030526175.1 Bacillota bacterium | reverse complement strand
AATTAGATTCATTCATGACAAATAGAGAATTCAAAGCAATCAATGTTACAATCCCTTACAAAAGAGATGTCATACCTTATCTAGAAGAAATGGACGATGCTGCAAAAAAAATTGGAGCGGTAAACACAATCGTCAATAAAGATGGAAAACTATATGGACATAACACAGACTACTATGGTTTTAGATATATGGTAGAAAAACACTTTGGAACTTTAGAAGGAAAAAAAGTTTTAGTATTAGGTAACGGTGGTGCTAGTAAAGCAATTCAAGCGGTTGTTCAAGATTTAGGAGCAAAAGAAATGATCGTTACAGATATTATTCTTTCCGATGGAATTTATTCAATCGAAGAAGTATATGAAAAACATCCTGATTGTACGGTCATTATGAATACTTCTCCATGCGGAATGTTCCCAAAAGTCAATACAATCGCAGCCGACTTATCCAAATTCCCTGTGATTGAAGCTGTATTTGACTGTGTATACAATCCAATGGATACAGAGTTCACTTTACAAGCAAAAGCTAGAGGAGCTGTTGCGGTTACTGGTTTAGAAATGTTAGTAGGACAAGCAAAACGCGCTCTAGAATTCTTTAAAGAAATTGAAATTGAAGACAGCGAAATCGATCGTATTTATCGTGAAATTCTTCTTCAAACTACAAACTGCGTCATTTACAACAACGATACTCAAATCATTGAGGAAGTTGCCAAAGCATTAGGAAAAGAAGTAATCGTTTTATCGGAACAATATAAAGAAGAATGCATCTTAAGCAACAAGCTATTGGTTGCAAAAGAAGATATGTGCAAAAAAGAATTATCGAGAAACTCAATTATTGTTTCTGGAAATACAGCAGCGGAAATTGTCGACAACTTTAAAAAAGCAATCAACGAATTTAACAATTAAAAAAAGCGGAATTTCCGCTTTTTTCTATTGCCATGAAGCATACTTTAAATAGGCGTTATAAATCTCATCACCGACATTTTCACGAATTTCGTTATATAAATCTTTTGATTTATCACGAATCGCTTGTTTCGTTTTATCATCCAAAGAAACTACTTCTGTACCATTTTCTTCGACAATCGCAATACGACCACTAATACGCTCATCCGATTTTTCACGAGCAACTTGTTTGGCAATCTCGCTCGCTTGATCAATGATGGCTCTTTGATCTTCTGGTAAATCGTTATAGAATTGGTCATTTGTGATTAAAGACAATAAGTGTGGTAGATGGTTTGTTTCAATGACATATTTTTGTTGTTCATACAATCTTGATGAAACAATAACTTCTACAGGGTTTTCTTGGGCATCAATAGTACCTTGTTGAAGACCAATGTACACTTCCGAGAAAGCCATTGGTGCTGGATTGGCACCGATTGATTTCCAGAACGACAAGTGATAAGAGTTTTCCATTGTACGAATTTTTTGACCTTTAAAATCATCAATCGTTTTAATCATCTTATTTGTTGTCATAGTACGGAAACTTTGATCCGCCATTCCTAATAAACGATATCCTTTTGAAGTATAAATACCATTAATGATATTTAAGAATTCTTCATCGTCCAATGCTTGACGAACTTCATCAATTGTATCATAAGCCATTGGTAAATCAAAAATCGCTAATTCCGACATAAAGCTTACTTGTGGAGCAGTATTTTGTACAATGAACTTTACATCCCCGCTATAACAACTTTCTAATAATTCACGATCCCCTCCTAATGTTGAGTTATCATAAATCACAATATTCATTTTTCCACCACTTAATTTGTTGACTTGATCTGCAAATTCTTGCGCATAAATTCCTGTTACTGTATCAGCTGGAGAAGACGTACACAATACCCAAGGGTATTTAGAAGAGTCTGTAGCTAAACTTTTAGTACTACCACAAGCACATAACATGCATGTCATTACTAAAGATAAAACAAGATTTAAAACTTTTTTCATAACGAACCTCCTACGCTACTAAAATCATAGAGATTTGTGGGAAAATACAAATCAGAACTAGGGCAACCATCAACAATACGATTAATGGTAATGCTTTTTTCGCAATCGTAAATACTGGAACTTCTGTTAAACGAGAAGCAATAAACAAGTTAACACCAATTGGAGGCGTTACAAATCCAATTGCTAAGTTCAATACCATAATGATACCAAATTGGATTGTATCCATTCCATAAGTTGCCATAATAGGTTGTAAAATTGGTGCTAAAATCAAAATCGCTGGGCTTGTATCCATAACCATACCAACAATTAATAATAAGATGTTAATTAATAATAAAACGATCCATTTATTACTAAAGTTAACTGTTAAGAAAGTAGCAGACATTTGAGGCACTTGTAACAGTGTTAAAATTCTTGAGAAAGAAACCGCAGCTGCTAAAATAAATAGAATTGGTGTAAAAGTACGTAACGATTCAACCAATACATCTTTAATTTCGCTAATCTTTAATGTCTTATAAACAAATACAGAAATAATTAAAGCATAGAATACCGAAATAACGGCTGCTTCAGTAGGAGAAGCAACTCCACTATAAATACATCCTAAAATGATAACAGGTGTTAATAGAGCCCAAGATCCATCTTTTAAAATAGATAAGAACCCTCTTTGTTTCAAAGAATCCACTTCCACTTGGATTTTTTCTTTATCCTCACCATGTTTCTTACAATAGTAAACACAATATCCCATTAATAAACCAGCTACTAAAAATCCAGGAATAACTCCAGCAATAAACATTTTTGAAACCGAAGCACCAGTTGCCGATCCATAAAGGATATATGGAATAGAAGGAGGAATAATAACCCCTAATCCCCCAGCTACGGCTACAAGAGCTGTAGAAAACTTTTTGTCATATCCTAAGCGAAGCATAACTGGCATACTCATAGCCCCTACTGCAGCAACCGTTGCAGGTGCTGAACCAGAAATGGCTCCATAGAATAAACAAGTAACAACAACCGCACAAGGAATACCCGCAGTTTTATCCGCTAAGAAATAAGAGAACGTATCGAATAAACGCTTACTAATTCCCCCTCGTGCCATAATAATTCCACTTAATACAAACATCGGAATGGCTAATAGCGCAAACGAATCAATACCACCAAACATAGAACGAATGATAAATTCAGCACTAATACCAAAATCTGCATCAATCAAACTTGGTGCAATAGAAATAATCCCTAGTGTACTTCCAATAGGAACGGATAATAATAGAAGCACTACGAATAGTACAATAATAATTCCTGCTAACATTGTGGCGCCTCCTCTTTCGTTTCCCAATCTTTATTAACGATTTTCTTTCCTTCAATCACAACTTGTTGACAAGAACGAATTGTTGCCAAAAAGAATCCGATAAAAGGTGCCAATTGAACGATCCACATCGGAATACGTAATGCAGGTGATAATTGTTGAGAATGGATCCCTTGTGCAATGTAATTTATTGCATGAATTGACATATAAGCATAGAATGATGTTAAGACAACATTTAATGCCAATTGTAAATAACAGAAAACTTTATTTGAAAATAAGTTGATTACTTGATCAATACGAATGGAAATCCACTTCTTTGTACAATATGAAATAGAAATGAATGCCATGTAAATGAATAAGTATCGAGTTAATTCTTCAGACCATGTCAAAGAATTGTTTAATGCATAACGACAAAATACTTGAAGTCCCATGATACACGTGATTAAGATCAAAAGCACGACTAAAATAGTTTCTTCTAAATATTCGTCTAGCCATTTAATGATTTTCATAAACGAATCTTCCTTTCTAAATAAATCATTTGATAATATATTAACAAATCGCTAATATAATATAAATAACATAATCTTATTTTTTGATAACAATTTGTTATTATTTGAAATCGTGGAAAAAAAGCTCATCCACTGATGAGCCTTTTTCCTGACTAAATAGAGGATCACTAAATAGAGTTATGTAAAATTTCTAGTACAGTATCTAAATCGTTAACATTGATTTGTCCTGGAGCACTTGCTTTTTTTGCAGCTCCAAATGTTAAACAAGATCCAAATACTTCTCCAGCCAATCGAGAAATAACTCCCATTCCACCCATTGACATTGTAATGATTGGACGATCGGCGTAATTTTCGCTCATATCTTTAGTAGCTTTTAAAACAGTTAATACGTCTTCTTTGCAAGTAGGCATCAATGCGATTTTTGGAATATCCGCTCCTAAATCTTGCATTTTGCGTAAACGATAGATGATATCATCGTGAGCAGGTGTTTTATCAAAATCATGGTTACTCATAATCACATAAACACCATTTGCGTGTGCATGTTCTACTACTTCTGTAACTTCTTTGTCTCCAGTAAAACATTCAACATCCACAAAGTCCACTTGTTTACTGTCAATCATCGCTTTGTTTAAAGCTACATAGTCTTCGTTAGAAATAGCCATTTCTCCACCTTCTTTAGAAGTACGGAAAGTCGCTAATAAAACTGCTTCTCCTAATAATTCACGAACTTTAGTCACAGCTTCTAATGCTGCCTCTTTGTCCATAATTGCTTGGAAGTGGTCCATACGCCATTCGATAATATCGAATTTTAATCCATCTAAATCTGCAACAGCGCTAGGAATTTCTTCCATAGTCTTTGGCATAATTGGAATACAAATTTTTGGTTTTCCTTCTCCAAAAACAACATTTCTTACACAAATTGTTTTCATAATATCTCCTATTAATTTTATTTTTTTAATTCTATCATTATTCTTGAGCTGATTCTAATAATTTTGTATAACGTAAATTAACAAACAATCCTAATCCAACACCAACAAATGTTACTACAATATTCATAAGCATTACATTGGCAGGTGTCATTCCGGAAGCAACTAGTAATAATGTGTAGTTACATAAAGAAGCTAAAATAAGAACTAAAGCTGTAACTGTTTCTTTCATTTTAGGGAATAGTTGGTTGCATAATAGCTGGTGTAGCCCATCCTGCATTACTAACTGCAAAGTCTTGTGCACAGTTTATCCATAATTGGAATATTCCTGTACAAGTAAATCCAATCGCAATCATCGCTAAAGATTCAAAGAGAATTTAGTCGTTTTATACCTTGGATCAATCCTTTTTTCTTTTCTCCAGCTTCTCCGTCAGGAATAGCCATAAAGAAAATTACAACACCTAACACTAAGTATGCAATACCATAAACTAAGAACGCTTTATTGTAGTAATTCAATAACATCTCTGTTCCATTAAAGTTAACAGTTGCTTGTACACCATCCACGATAATTGGAGCAACCATAGTCCCTAAGAAAAATGGTAGTAATGTTTGTGAAATAGAAATCGCAAATTTAATTCCCATAGTTGCAACCGATTTTACAGCAGGGAAAATTTCAGCTAAAGCAGGATAAATACCTATGTCTAAGAATGAATTGGCAATACCACCAATAACGGCACAAACATAGGCAATGGTATACCCACCATTCACATCTTGTTTAAACGCAAAAATTAAACCGATTAAATATACAGCATACGATAAAGATCCAATCATATTTGAATCTTACGTCCTAATTTGTCTGATAACGGACCTGCAAAAGGAAGCGACACTAAACGACCTAGTCCTAAGGCAGCAGAAATAGCTGTAATTTTCTAAGCTTTAACGCCCCAAGCATTTGCTAAAGAAGCTTTAATTCAAGCTTGTCTCAAGACAGAGCACCCAACCCTATATACAAAATAATTTAAGTACATAATAATAGCAGCTGGTATATATTTTTTATTACAAAATCCCTCTTCTACTATCAAATAAAGTAACAGCCCTAAACGAACTGTTACTTTTATTAAATTATTCAGCGCTAGCTACTAATTTTGCGTAACGTAAGTTAACGAATAATCCTAATAATACACCTACTGCAGTTAATACAATGTTCATTGTCATTACACCTGCTGGAGTCATTCCAGAAGCCATTTGTAACAATGTATAGTTACATAATGAAGACATGATCATTACTAATGCAGTAACAGTTCCTTTAATTTGTGGGAAGATTGTATTACAAACAGCTGTTGCGATTTGTAATAAACCACCAGATGCGAAACCACCAATTAAAGCAGCACCGATTGATAATGTAGCTTGAGTTGGAACTAAACGAACCATAATTAAAGTAGCTAAACAGATTACTGGATAAACAAAGATGAAACGAACATCTTTAATCCATTTTGTTAAGAATGCAGTTCCTACTAATACAGCTAAACAAGCCATTGAATAGTAAGTTTGCATGATTGCTGGATTTTCCCATCCTGCATTGGCAACCGCATAGTTTTGTGCACAGTTTAACCATAATTGGAATGTTCCAGTACAAGTAAATCCAATAGCGATCATAGCGATTGATTCAATTGTAAAGTTTGCTTTTTTGATTCCTTCAATTAATCCTTCTTTCTTTTCTGTAGCAACTTCACCATCAGGTAATTTGCAGAAGAAAATTAATACACCCAATACTGCATAAGCAAGACCACAAATAATGAATAATTTGTTGTAGTTATTTAATGCAACAGCAGTACCATTTAAATCGAAAGTAGCTTGTACTCCATCCACGATGATTGGAGCAGCACAGAATCCTAAGAATCCTGCCAAGAACATTTGTGATACAGAAATCGCAAATTTAATTCCCATAGTAGCAACACCTTTAGCTTCAGTAAAGATTTCTCCTAATGCTGGGTAGATTCCTGTGTCTAAGAATGAGTTAGCGATACCACCAATTACTGCACAAACATAAGCGATTGTATAACCACCATTAGTTCCTGCATTAAACGCAAACATTAATCCTAATAAATATACGGCATATGATAAAGATCCTACCATTGTTGAAATTTTACGACCCATTTTGTCGGATAAAGGTCCTGCAAATGGTAATGCAATTAAACGACCTAATCCTAATGCTGCAGAAATTGCAGTGATTTTCATAGCTTCTACGCCCCAAGCGTTAGCTAATGTAGCTTTAATAGTAGCTTGTCCTAATACTGAACATCCAACACCGTGTACAAAATAGTTTAAGTACATGATAATGGCTGCAGGTAAATATTTTTTATTTTTCATATCTTTCCCTTTCTCTTTTTTATAAATTAGAATTGAATATCTAATACATCTTTAATGTGGTCAATAGGCATGTCTTGTCCAGTCCATAATTTGAATGCAGCAGCACCTTGGAATAACATCATACCTTCCCCGTTGATTACTTTTTGACATCCCACTTTACGAGCAGTTTCTAATAATTTAGTTTCACGAGGCATATAAACAGTGTCAGCCACGATTAAGTCTGGACGTAAGAATGTTTCATCAGGAATTACCATTTGTCCTTCCAATGGTTTCATACCTACACCAGTAGCGTTCATGAAAATGTAAGAATCAGCAATTTCACGACGTAATGCTTCTGTATCAGCTAAATCGTATAATGTAGCTTTACAATTTGTTTTTTCGTTAATGTTTTTAACATTTTGTTCAGCACGTGCCCAGAATTCATCTTTACGGTTGAAGATAGCAATTTCTGCAACACCATCTAATGCAGCTTGGATTTCAATAGCTGTTGCAGCTCCACCAGCACCTGCAATAGTCATTTTTTTACCAATTGGATCAACTCCACTTTCTTTTAATGCACGCATCATACCAGTTCCATCAGTGATAGTACCTGTTAATACACCATTGTCATTAACAACTGTATTTACGGCTCCACATAATTCAGCAGCTGGAGTTAATTTGTCTAAGTATTGACCAATAACTGTTTTGTTAGGCATAGAAACGTTCCATCCACGAACTTTCATAGCACGGAAACCTTTTACTGTATCTTCTAAAGTTTCGTTATCTACTTCAAAACATAAGTAAGCATAGTCTAAACCTAATTTCATGAATGCTTCGTTGTGCATAGTTGGACTTTTTGAGTGACGAATTGGGTAAGCAATTAACCCGATTAACTCAGTGTGTCCAGTAATTCTTTCTGTAATTTCAGCCATGTTAAAAACCTCCTATAATAAATCTTTTTGTTTTAACAAGTTAATAATGTTACGTCCTTCTGCAACACCTTGAATTATTTGACGAGCACGGATACTATCTCCGATAGATATAACATCTACATTTGTGTCTTTATAGAATTCTCTTAAATCATTTAAGATAGGGTTGTTTGAACGCATTCCTAAGCAGTTGAATCCATAGTCAAATGGAATTTCCATTCTTTCACCATTACGTTCAACTACAAAGTAATCTGCATGAACTTCTTTTAATGCAGTATTTACCATGTCATTTACATTGTGTTCTTTAAATTCAGTACGAACTTGTGCTTTTGTAACTGGATCTAATAAAGAACCAATAGCTGGTGCCATTTCGATGATTGTTGGTTCTGCTCCACGATTTGCGAAGAATTCTAGAACATCAAGTCCTACAGCTCCACCACCAACGATAACGACTTTTTTATCCGAACAGTCTTCTGGATAATTAGGAATGTTGTTGATCATTCCTAAAATACTCTTCACTTTTCCACCTTCTACGTCTACATTTTCTTTTAGACCTGGAATTGGTGGCATTAGAGGTACAGAACCTGTCGCATTCACAATAATATCTGGTTTTAAGCAGTTTACAAATTCTACTGTTGGTTCTGTATTTTTGAAAAAAATTAAATTGTGAAGTTTTTCAGCTCTGTGAACTAAATAATCTCTAAAGTAAGCAACACGGTATTTTTCAGGAATTTTTGAAATAATTCCAGATAAACCACCTAATTCATTTGATTTTTCAATCAAGAAAGTTGTACATCCAACTTCAGCTGCTGTACAAGCCGCTTCTAACCCAGCTGTTCCCGCTCCAATAACAACTACGTTTGTTGGTTGTTTTACTTTTAAGTTTTTGTATTCTTCTCCTCCAGTAACATTAGGATTTACGGTACAACGAATTGGACGATTTAATCCAATACGGTGTCCAGCACAACCAACGTTACAAGAAATACATTTACGAATATCGTCTTCATGTCCATATTTTACTTTGTTTGGCCATTGAGGATCGGCAATAAATTGACGTCCCATACCGATGAAATCTGCATCTCCATTAGCGATGATTTCTTCAGCCACTTTAGGATCACGGATATTTCCAGAAGTAATAACTGGTTTTCCAAATTTTTCTTTAATTGGACGAGCTAATAATTTAGCTTTCCATCCATCTTCTAAATAGTTGGCATCAATTTGTAAGTGAATTGAATCCACTAATCCTGCAGAAACGTTAATTACATCCGCTTCTTCTTGGAAGTAAGAAAGTAATTCGATTGAATCTTCTAATGTGTTTCCTCCTTCTAAGAATTCATCTGCACTAATACGTACGATGATTGGGAAGAAAGGTCCAACAGCTGCTCTTACTTTTTCTAAAATAATTTTCGCAAAACGCGCACGATTTTCTGCACATCCACCAAATTCATCTGTACGATTGTTAGTTAATGGAGATAAGAATTGCGAAATTAAATAAGAGTGTCCTGCGTGAATTTCTACTGCATCAAACCCGATAGATTGCGCACGTTTTGCAGCAGAAGCGTAATCATCCGCGATTGAATAGATTTCTTCCACTGTTAATGGACGTGGTTTTGCTCCACCAGTTTTGTTTGGTAGATCACTAGCAGAAACTGGTTGCATACCAATTCTACTTTCCATCGCACTCGCACCTGCGTGGTTTAATTGTATAGCCATCTTAGTACCATAATTATGAACTGTTTCGCATAACTTATATAATCTAGGAATATAGTTATCTGTATCAATTCTTAATTGTGTCGTACCATTGCTTCCTTCTGGAAATTTAACACAAGCGTTTTCTACAATGATCAAACCGGCTCCACCTTTAGCACGTTCTTCATAGTAATTCATATGTAAAAAACTCATTTCACCATTTTGTTCCCCAAAGTTTGTTCCCATTGGTGTCATAACTGTACGATTTAAAATTTCTACCCCTCTAGCTGGGACTTTACCAATAGTAATTGGAGAAAACAAAGAATCATATTTTCCCATAGCATAACTCCTCTCGTTGTCGAGACAATAATATGTGAGTTTATTCACAACATCAATTAAAAAAACCAATGATTTTTATAGTTTATATCTATACTTTATGATAAAGTTGTATTAACAATATAGAATTTGTAATCAAAATGAAAGGAGTATAGATATGAACTACAATTACTTAAAGTATTTCCAAGTACTGGCTCAAACTGAACATTATACCCAAGCAGCTAATATCTTAGGAATTTCACAACCTTCTCTTTCCCATGCCATAGATGAAATCGAAAAGGAGATTAATATTATTTTATTTGAGAAACAAGGAAGGAATATAAAACTTACGAAATATGGTGCTATATTTTACGATTATGTAAATTCTGGACTTAATGACATAAGAATTGGGATAGATAAGATGAAGAAACTATCTAATAAATATTCTGGTGAAATCGATTTCGGATATATCTATACTTTAGGTGCATACTATATCCCAAATGTGATCCAATCTTTCTTAAAAAAGAATCCAGAGATTGGATTCAATTTAAGACAAGGAACAAGTCATGCGATTGTCGATGCTCTAGAATCGGAAGAAATCGATGTAGGAATGTGCTCTTTAGTACACAATCGACCTAATATCAACTTTATTCCGGTTTTAAAAGAAGAAATGATTGTTGTTGTATCCAATAAGCATCCACTCGCATCGAAAAAGGAAATTGATTTAACAGAAATCTCTCCCGAAGAAAATTGGCTTATTTATTCAAAAAACAGCGGTTTGCGTTCCTATTTAGACAAAATATTTAGTACTTATGATATTAACCCTCACATTCGATGTGAAGTTATGGAGGACAATGCACTATTAGGATTGGTCGATATTAATTATGGAATAGCCATAATTCCAAACATTCCAAATGTTTCTCTTCATAATGTTGCGAAATTAAAAATCAAAAATGAATTACCCGATCGAAATATTTATTTAGCCGTAAAAAAGAATCGTACCATGTTACCTTCGGTGCAATTATTACTTCAACACATCCTTTATAACGTATTCGATCAATCTTCAATTCAAAAATAGTTTTATAAGACATGTTGATTTTTTTATAATTATTTCTTATAATGTATTTATGAACTTAAATTTATATTTTTATTTTTACGATTATCTATTCTAAATATCTGGATGTGTTACACATTTAGATATTTTATTGCGTCACTGTATTCACGAGTTGGCGCATTTTTTTTAGGAGGTATTTATGAAAGTAGGATTAATTGGAAACGATTTAAAAAATAACTTTACCAAAGAGGTCAGTGAAGCCTTCGGTTTAGAAAACTATCAAATGGAGGAAATGGGATTAAAAAGTTTAGTCAATCTTATTCAATCCAAAGATTTTGAGGGTATAAATATTACATTCCCATACAAAAAAACAGTCACTAAATATATCGATGTTCTAAGTGATATCGCAAAAAAAGCCCAAGCGGTTGATACAATTGTAGTAAAAGACGGAAAAACATATGGTTATAACACAGATTACTCTGCTTTTACATACATGATGAAAAAGCACAACATAGATTTTACGAACAAAAAAGTATTAATTATTGGAAACGGTGGTACTTCTTCAGCCGTACAAGCCGTTGCTTCGGATTATGGTGCAAAAGAAGTCGTTGTCGTAGACATTGTTACTGGAGATGGTGCTATTTCATATGTAGAATGTTACGCAAAACACTTAGATAGCGATATCGTGATTAATGCTTGTCCTGTCGGAATGAGCCCTTATATTGAGTTTGAACCTATCGAAATGAAATTATTCTCAAAATGTGAAGCCGTTATTGACATCATCTACAATCCTATCCTTACTATGTTTGGATTAGATGCCCAAGAATGTGGAATCAAACGTATCATTGGTATGGAAATGTTAGTAGCGCAAACTAAAAGAGCAGTTGAATTAATCAAAGGAATTGAAATCTCGGATCAAAAATTCGATGAAGTATTACACCAAACATTGGCAAAGAATTGTAATATCGTATTAATTGGGATGCCTAGTGCAGGAAAAACAACAATTGGTCATATGTTAGAAACTCGATTAAACAAACGTTTCATCGATATGGACGATGTTGTGCGTGAAGATACAAAAATGTCCATTCCTGATATTTTTGCTCGCTCGGGAGAAGCTGGTTTTAGAAAGCTAGAAACATTAACCGCAATGAAATTATCGCGAATGAACAATGTCATTATTGGTACAGGTGGAGGAACGATCAAAAATAAGATTAATATGGATTTCCTTCGATTAAATGGAATTATTTTCTTTATTGATCGTGACTTAGAAAATCTAATTACTAGCGATCCAAATCGTCCTCTTTCTTCTTCACAAGCAGCTGTCGCAAAATTATACGAAGAAAGATATCCAATTTATCAAAAATACGCTACAGAAATTGTATCTAACAACGATAATATTGAAGACACTGTGCAAGAAATTATTAAGTCCTACCACAAAATTGTAGATGATGCCATTAAGTAATCACAAGGGGGCTTCCCCCCTTTTTTCTTGCATACTTATTTATCCAGATATAGAATTAATTAAAGGAGGTATACTGCATGATTCATGGATTTCTAAGCGAAAAAGGCAGTTTTAACACGCTAGTTAACCTATATACTTCCTTGGGATGTAAAAACTATCAATCTTTTACAATCCCAAACGATCAGCTATCCTCTTTTTTAGAAAAAAAGGAGTTTGATGGCATTACGCTTTCTCGTTCTTTTCAAAAAGAAGCTTATTATTTATGTGATCAAGTGGATGACAAAGCCCGATTATGTAAAATGGTCAATTGTATCCGTAATGAAAATGGAATATTATATGGTACGAATACAGATTTTGATGGCGTTTTTTACACATTCAAAAAAAAGAACGTTTCCCTAAAAGGAAAAATAGTATTAATTGTAGGTAACGGACAAGTCGCTAAAGTTGTTAAAGCGGTTTGTTATTCCTTAGGAGCAAAAATCGTAAAAAATATCAATCAAAAAAGAACTATAGGAACAATCGGTTATAAAGAAGCTTATTCCAACTATAAAGATGCCGATATTATTATCAATACTATTTTCATTGGAAAGAAGAATACCGATTTAAAATCACCGATTGATATTTCCGCGTTTCCAAATCTATCTTTCGTAATGGATATGGCTTATGATCCACTTCTTCCACGATTACTGATTGATGCCAAAGAAGCAAATATAGCCTATGCCAATGGTCTTAAAGCTTTCTTATATACGCATTATTGCAGTATGGAATTCTTTCAATTTCCAATGAAAGATTTTGACTTAGATGCTCTAGAAACTAAAATTATTAGAAAAAAATGTAACATCGCATTTATTGGTATGTCCAGTGCTGGAAAAACTTGTATGGGACGACGTCTGCATAATCGGCTTCAAAAAAAATGGGTGGATATAGATATTCTCCTTGTCAAAGAAGAAAAGAAAACAATCCCTACAATTTTCGAAGAATCTAGCGAATCAGGATTTAGAGAGTTAGAGACAAAATATATCAAGGAAGTTTCTTTTTCCACAAACACGCTTATCTCTTGTGGTGGTGGAGTTGTAACACGAGACATAAACATGAAATGTCTGTCACAAAATGGTTTAATCATTCATCTAAACAGACCTTTGGAATTCTTAAAAAGAAAAGACACTCGAAGACCAATGCTCAAGAATAATTCAATTGACGAATTATATAAGTTACGATTTCCTTTGTACATGCATTATGCAGATTTTACCATTGATACAGAAAATTCAATCGAAGATGCATGTGCTAAAATCGAAGATTTATTAAGTAAAGACGAGACTTACAACAAATTCAAGTAGACCAATGGTCTACTTTTTCATGAGGTAAATATTATGTACAACAATCCATTCCCTTATTCTAACGATAATAAACGATATTATACAATCAGTTATTATTTTAAAGAAAAGTACCATCAAAAAGTCGCAAAAGTTCCGATGAATGCTGGATTTACCTGTCCAAATCGTGATGGTTCTAAGTCAACTGGTGGATGCACCTTTTGTTCAAGTAAAGGATCCGGAGACAGTATTCTTTCTTTTCAAAATTCTTTACAAGAACAATTTGAAGTCGGTTTACAAAGAATGCAGCATAAGTGGCCAGCTTGTAAAGGGTTCGCTTATTTTCAATCGTATACGAATACCTATGCCCCACTTACTGTGATAAAAAATATCTACGATCCTTTTTTTGAAAGAGAGGATGTCACTGGAGTTGCCATTGCCACAAGAGCCGATTGTTTAGAAGAAGACTGTATTCAATATTTGGAAGAACAAGCAAAGAAAAAAGAAACTTGGTTAGAACTTGGATTACAAAGTATTCATGAAAAAACGATGGAAAATTGCAATCGAGCTCATACAACAAAAGAACTTTTTGATATGTTAGACCGATTAGCCGATACGCCAATCCATGTTTGCGTACACATTATGAACGGTCTCCCTGGGGAAACAAAAGAAGATATGTTAGAAACTGTTAGACAACTTTCAAAACACAAATTTGATGCCATAAAAATTCATATGTTACACATTATCGAAGGAACAAAGATGGCAGAAGAATATAAAGAAAATGAATTTCCCTTATTGAGTCTAGAAGAATACGTTGACATAGTGGTTCGACAATTAGAACTACTCCCTCCCACTTGCATTATTGAACGCGTTACAGGTGATGGTTTGGCAAAAGACCTAATTGCACCTTTATGGACAATCAAAAAAACAATTGTAGCTAACGAAATTGATAAATTAATGGTTCGTGAAGACACATGGCAAGGAAAAAAATTTGAAGAAATAAAAAGAACTTAGCAATACTGCTAAGTTCAATTTTTTATTTAATTTCTTTAACGTAGATATTGTTTACACGATCTGGTCCAACAGAAATCATAGAAACTGGAACACCTGTGAATTCTTCGATGAATTTGATGTAGTTTTTACAATTTTCAGGAAGTTGATCGTATTCAGTCATTTTTGAAATATCTTCGTCCCAACCTGGGAATTCTTTGTATACAGCTTTAGCTTTTGCGACTAAACCTTGATCACTAGGGATATAGTCATATACTTCTCCATCAATTTCGTATCCTACACAAACTTTTAATGTTTTAATTGTGCTTAATACGTCAATTTTAGTAAGAACGATATCTGTTAATCCGTTTGTCATGTTTGCGTGTTTTACAACAAGTAAATCTAACCATCCACAACGACGAGGACGTCCAGTTGTTGCACCATATTCTCCACCAACTTTACGGATCCATTCACCTTGTTCGTCTAATAATTCTGTAACGAAAGGTCCTTCTCCAACACGAGTTGAATAAGCTTTTACAACCCCAACAACTGTTTGAATTTTGCTTGGAGCAACAGCAGCACCTGTAGTAACTCCAGCACTTGTAGGTGAACTACTTGTTACATAAGGATATGTTCCGTAGTTAATATCTAACATAGCGGCTTGTGCACCTTCAAATAATACAGTCTTGTTTTGGTCTAACGCTTCATTCACAATGTGTGTTGTTTCTTTGATCATAGGTACGATGCGATCATAAATCGCTTCAAAATCTTTAACCATTTGATCGTAATCCATTTCGTGTCCATCGTAAACTTTTGTGAACAATTTATTTTTAAAATCAAGAACTTCTTTTAAACGAGCTTTAAAGTGGTCAAAATCAATTAATTCGTGATAACGAATTCCTCTACGCGCATATTTATCCGAATAACAAGGTCCAATACCACGTTTTGTAGTACCAATTTTATTGTTTGCAGCTTGTTCTTCCAATTCGTCTTGATAACAGTGATATGGCATTAAAATTTGCGCACGGTCACTAATAACGATGTGATCGCAAGTCATTCCACCTGCAATTAATGTATCCATTTCTTTTAATAAAACAAATGGGTTACAAACTACACCAGGCCCAATAATGCAAAGTGCATCTTCGTGTAATACACCACTTGGTAATAAATGCAATACGTGTTTCTTTCCTTCAACAATTACAGTGTGTCCTGCATTGTCTCCACCTTGGAAACGAACAATTAAATCTGCTTTTTCAGCTAATACGTCGACGATTTTACCTTTTCCTTCATCGCCCCATTGAGTTCCAACTACTACTTGGCTAGACATGATAGTCCCCCTTTTCAATAATATTCTATACTATATAATAGTATCATATATTCTTATAAAACAAAATCACATTTATGTTTGTTTTCTTATGAACTCTAAAGAAATGACAAATAGTATACCTAATATACAGAAAATACTTGCACAAACTCCATTTCTAAAATCCTTTGTTAGGAAAATAGTCGCAAGTACAAAACTGAATACAATTCCCTTTCCTAAAAAACATTTGCCTACTGTATTTCTCTCTTTTTTTATTTGACGAAGAAGCCAAAAGATGTTCAAACTTGTACAAAGTAAACTCCCAATTAACAAAAGGAACACAAAAAAAAGATCCTCCTCTAACAAGAATAAACCAGCAAAAAATATAAAATCAAAGAAACTGTCTATTACTAAAGAAGCAACATAATATCCTTTCGATAAAAAACTTTTCATACAATCCTTCTTTCTTTCTAAGATTAGTATAGAATATTGTATAAGAAATGAGGAAAAAATCAATGAACAAACCAACAATAAAAAAAGAATGGGTGCAACCATTACTAACTACAAAGTTTCTAAACGTTTACGATCTACATCCCAATAACGAAAGATCTTATTTCGATGCTTCAAGAAGAACACGTGATAATCTTGTCGCAATAAAAAGTGACGAAGAATTTAAGACTATGCTTCCGGATGCCGTCAGCATAGTTTTAATCCTCGTTATCGATGAGGAAGAAAAACTACTCTTAACTCATGAATATAGATATGCCACAGGACAAACGCTTCTTAGTGTTCCTGCTGGTCTTATTGATTCAGACGATCTACTAAAAGAAAATCCGTTATTTGAAACAGCTATTCGAGAAGTACACGAGGAAACCGGACTCGTCTTTCAAGAAGGCGATGAAATCTCCGTTGTAAATCCCCTTCTTTTCTCAACACCAGGAATGAGCGATGAGAGCAATGCGATAGTAAAAATAAAACTACACACCCCTAATTTATCGTCTATTCGTTTTGATCTAGCGCAAGGAGGAGAAATCTTTGAAGACTTTTCTATCCTTTCTAAACAAGAAGCGAAACAAATCTTAAACTCGGGCGTAGATGAAAATGGAATCTTCTATTCTGTGTATACTTGGATCGGATTGGCTACCTTCTTATTAGACATGTAAAAAGAATAGATTCAAACGAATCTATTCTTCTTTCTTTTTCCCACAAATCAACTCTCTAGATAAATTATCATATACCAACATTAAATCTTTTGGTTCATACACTTGAATAATTTTCTTGTTTGCTTCCCCAATAATATCTTCACAACAACGTTGGTAATTTTCTAAGAATTCAGGTCTATATAAAATAGTATCTTTGTTTTCTAAACAAGCAATATATAAAATTTCCGCTTCAACTAAATCCTGGAACATATGCGAACCAAAAGACAATTCTGGCATATACCCAACTTTACTATATGCCACTTCCATAATACTGTTAAATTCACTAATTTCCGCAAAAGTAACTGGAACACCTAGTTCTGGAGAACTTGTTCCAATTCGTCCAGGTGTAATCAGCAACATTTTCAATCCTTTATCTTTATAACGCTGATTTATTTTTCCAATCAAACGAGCAATATTTGGCTTATCATTGTAATTAAGCGTGTAATATTCGTATGGATCTACATAGACGACCACATCTAGGTCTATATTACGAGAAGTTCCCATGGTATTTTTTACTACATGTAAAAAAGTATTTTCCTTTGATAAAACAGGCAAATCCACCTTTTGCGAATGCGCGGCAACCAATGGACGACATTGAAGTAAGTTGATTACGAAATCCTCGTCTTCCGAAGTATTGATTGTATATTCAATATCCACAGGCGTTCCATAGTTCTTTTCTATTGTTTTTAGAATGGTCTGCATCGATTGGACAAATTCCTGGTCATCAATTAAATTTTCGCAATCTACAAACAATACCTCACGACTTTGACCACGATTATAAAACATACTTTCGGCATCCGTATCGTGTGTAAAAACTTTTTTACGATTCCATGGAAGCATGATCGGATATATGGTTTGAATCGGTTTTGGTAATAATTCATTTTTCTCAATATCCAATACATCCATTCTTCTTTGCGAATATTTGTGGCGATCAGCCATATTGTTGTATACGCGTTTTTTTGGAAAATCTAAATTAACCAAACGCGGATAATCCCCAGGAGTTCGATCCACAGCACGAGTTCCCAATCCAGCGACTAAACGAAGCATTCCTGCATTTGGATCCAATCCTTCCGCCCAAGGATAACTATTATACGAATAGCCAACACCTGCAGCCATTGGGAAATAGAAATTTTCTAGACGCGAACCCGATACACGTTGCACTAAAATCGCCATTTGTTCATCGTGCTCTAATAAACCTCTTCGACGACGATACTCCAAAGCAGAAGGAGACATAGTCGAAGCATATACGATACGAATTGCTTTTTCAAAAGCTTCTAAACGCTCATCCAAAGTTCCACTATTAATACAAAATACAGATTCATATTTTCCTGCAAACGCATTTCCAAAACCATCTTCCAAAAAACTAGAAGAACGAGCAATGATAGGACTCGAACCATAATAATCTAACAATCTTTTAAATTGAGAACGAATCGTAACTGGGAAATTGCCGTGAAGAAGTTTTTCTTCAATCTTTTTCGCAATATCCACATTGGCTGGATCGGCTTTATGTTCTAACCATAAATTCCAGAAATTATTATGAATAATATATGTATAATAAATATCCGAACCAATATAATGCGAATCGTGCGGTTCAAAATGATCGGCAATTTCTGGACAATTATTAATAACGATTTGTCTAGCCGTCAACATACCACAAGCTTTTCCACCAATACGTCCCGTTCCAACCATTCTAGATTGAATCATTAAATAGTCTCGCGTTTTGAAGTTATTCAAAATGACTTCGCTCATTCTTGGATCACTGGTCATCAACATTTCACACATTTTCTTATGATAATGCTTGGTATTGATTCGAGTCGCATAATTCATACGAACCAGTGCAAAAAAACGATCCCAGCTATCTTGAAGCTGTTCTCCAGGACCCGCTTCATCCACGGCTGCATAGTATTTCGATAACGAAGTTGAATACGTTAATGGCAAAAAATTCATTTCTGGATCTAAACGGTGTGTCAAAAATGTTGAACCATTGTAACGGTCTTGTACTTTTAATGGGGTAATATAGTAATATGGATTCTTATAAAAAACATCTAAAAAGATTTGTGTCCATTCGCGAATTTGTTCAATACAGTCATAAGAGTGCTCACCTCTTCGTAGTGGGAAAATCGCAACATCCTCCATTTTAGTAAAGAACGGACAAGTCACTTTAAAAAAGTTCCCCAACATTAAATCTGTATTCCATGTTTCTCCTAAAATGGAAATATTATCAAAGATAAAAAAAGCTTCATGTTGGGCTGAAATAATAATTTTATAAAGTTCAACCGTAAAAGTTTCAAAGCCATCTTTTGGATCTAAACGGTGCATAATAATATTGTCCATGTCATAAATCATTGGCTTGTGCCCTGCAAAACGTACATAGTGTACTTGTCTTCCATCTTTTTTGGCTTGAACAATAAACTGTTGGGCAAAATAACGGAAGAATTCTAAATCCAAAACACGAAGAACTAAGTTATCTCCGGCACGAATATAGTCTAGCTTTTTGTCCAACCCAGGGTATCCAGAACAAACTTTCTTTTCTGAAATCATAATTGGTCTCCTTATTTTTTTAGTAAGTTATTTTACAAATATATTATAGGCTAATAAAAATTTTAGTAAATAAAAAAGAAGAGCGTTAGAACTCTTCTAAAAAAGATCTTATTTCCTCTAAATGTTTTAAACCCGCTTCACGACCAATGAAATAGACTCTTTCCAATTCTTTTGGATCTTGTGTTGTGCTCTTAATATTTAAGCTTTCTTCTGGACGAATAACCAATACTTCTTTGGAATTTTCACGACACTGAACATATTCTTTTTGGGCATTATATTTCTTATATCGTATCTCCAAAGCACGAACAAGATTCGGATATTTTCTAAGAGCAATACGAATAAGCGGAAGAAACTTTTGTTTCTTTTTTCGATATTCTTTCGGCTGTGTTTCAATCACAATAATTCGATCGTATCCAATACTTTCAAAAAAAGCTAAGGGGATAGAATCCGTTGTTCCACCATCTAAATATTTCTTTCCATGAATTTCCACTGGATTCGAGAAAATAGGTATCGAAGCAGAAGCTCGTATCCACAAAATGTCTTCTTTATCCCCCATTTTACATTTATGATATTCCGCTTCACCACTTTCAACATTTGTCGCAACACAATAGAATTCCATTGGATTTTGTGCAAAAGCCTCTTGATCCCAAGGATCTAGATTATACAACAATTCTTCGTAACAAAACTTTTCATTATACAAATCCCCAGTTTTTATCCAAGAGCCAAAAGAAACATATCGTTTGTCGTTGCAATACTTGTGATTATATCTAAATGGACGGCCAATTTGTCTGGACTTATAATTACATCCAAATGCAGCACCAGCACTTACTCCAATAGCTCCATCCACAGTAATTCCATTTTCCATCATAATATCCATGATTCCACAAGTAAACATTCCCCTCATGGCTCCACCTTCTAAAACCAATCCTGTTTTCATCTCTAGCACCGTTACTGAAAACTTATAAAAAGCTAAAAGCTTTTATGTTTCATTCCTGCTTC
>JAUNDJ010000051.1 GCA_030526175.1 Bacillota bacterium | reverse complement strand
CACAGTGGACTTTCACCACCAAGATATATGCCATGCCCGGCATACAAAAAAGAGAAGCCCGCGCTTCTCTCGTCTAAGAATCTAGTGTTTACTCATGACATCAAGGATGGCTTCTACAATTTTATCAATATTTAATACAAATTGTTCCACTTCACTTTTGGAAATATCCTTTGTTTCGGCGTTTTCATGCGAACGATTGGATTGATGCGCAATTCTATTTCTTCGAAAATATAAAGAATTCAATTTATCTTTCAATTGGTCGATTGTTTTTACCTTACATCCTTGTTGAAAAAAAGCACAATCTGCTACTTCTCTTATCTCTAATCCTATAAGTTTCAAATTGTCTTTTAACGCCTCATAGTCCATCATAGTATCTTTGGCAAAAAGTGGTGTGATATATTCTTTGAACCAATTATCATCTTCTGGATTTTTCAATATTTCATCTAATTGTGAAAGAGAAATGGTTAATTTCTTATATTTATCTGTTTTTCCCCAGTTTTCTTTATACATTTGAAACAATCCAAACCAGACAATTTCATGCATAAAATAATCATAAGCACTTGCTAAAAGGACAATTTGAGATCTCCATATTGTTTCTGCTCCCGCCAAATTTCCCTTTGCTTCCAAAGCATCCGCAATAGGAAATTGATCCAATACTAATTTCTTATTCTCTTCAAAATGCGATTGTATATCTTTGATTTCGTAAATTATGATTTCCGGTACTTTTTTATCTTTAGTGTCTGTTTTACGATCTTCCAAATCTAGATGCATGAAATCCATTGTTTTCCCTCTTAGTCATCACAATTGACTTGGTCAACATCCGAAGAAATTATAGTATCCGTATTTTTGGAAAAAATAGATTCATTCAACATAGGGATGGCTCCATATTTACCACTTATATAACCTTTCTTCAAATTCTCTGTTTTTCTCACATTTTTTATTTCTATAAGAGAATATAGATCTGTGGATCTCGATTGATCCAATTCGGTAAACCAAATCTGGTCCCTTCTTAAAAATGCAGTATCTAATAAGCTTGTATCGTGTGTAGTAAAAATCAATTGGGCACGACTATCCGGATATAGTGTAGAAAATAATCTTAGTAAGCCAGCAACAATAGATTCGTGTAGTCCCGTCTCTAATTCATCACAAATCAATACTCGATTGTTTAATAGACTATCCAAAAATGGATACATAAACGCAAACAGTTTTTTTATCCCCGTTGATTCTTCCGTTTCTAAATCTAATTGAAATTCATTATATTGAATAATAGCTTCTGCTCGAACAATTTCTTTTTCCATAAACATTTCTTTTAAGCGAACTGGCATATCCTTAGGTAGTTCGCCCTCCGAATATTTCTTTTTATCAAAAGTAGTGGATACATCGCAAATTCCTGTACCCAAATTGTCCATGATTTTAAGATATATCTCTTTTAACTCTGCATGTTTAGAAAAATATTCAATCGCATTAGGAATGACATTGTTCGATTCATTGGAAGGCCAAAAAGGTCTTACATCTTCTTTAAAAAATAAATACGCTTTTTCAATCTCCACATTCTTCGTATAATTTGCAGCACAAGTTAAAAAAAGACGGTTTTCTTTTAAAACTTCAAACGCTGTTTCTGAAAATTTTTTAAAGCTATCTCCATTTTCAATCACAAGACCCTCACGAGTAAATATTTTAGTTTGCCGCTTATTCGGAAAATAAAACAAATACTCTTTATCAATTTTCCCATCTAGCACAGAAAAACCATACGCATAACGAATATCTTCTACCACAAACTGAAACTCAAATTTAGAAGCTTCATCTTTTTTTGCCAATTTATGAGGTTCAAAAAAAGCATAGTCACCTAATTCATAACGTAAACAAGATTCAATAAATTTTCTGGATTTCGCCAATGCTTCTAAAATATTCGTTTTCCCAGAACCATTTGGCCCATAAATTGCAGATAATCTATTAATTCTATATTTATCAAAATGAATTAATTCCTTTTCTCTAGTATCATCTAAACTAGCTAACATTGAAAGTTTAACTTTTTTATAAATAGATTTATAATTTGAACAAGCGAATTCTATTAACATATGCGTATTACTCCTATTCATTGTTTATACTTATATAGGTATAATATCACAAGTATGTGTTTTAATTACATTTTTTGCATATTTTATGCATTTTTTATATTTTAATCCTTTCAATATACAAAATAAAAGAGAAGCCATATAGCTTCTCTAGTTAGAAGGATGATACGTAACGACCATATCCTGAATATAAGAACGAATTTGTTCTTCATCGTTACTATACGCAATATCCATAATGTGTTCCAATTGTTGAATAAATAAGTCCGAATCAAAAGGAATTGGCTTTCCAATATGAATTAAATCGTTATCCGTTTTCTTCAAGCCCTCTTCACTCATAAGTTTTTCTTCAAACAATTTTTCACCCGGACGAAGACCCGTATATTCGATCTTAATATCCTTATCCGGAATCAATCCCGAACGACGAATCAAGTTTCTAGCCAATGTATCAATCTTAACCGGTTCTCCCATATCCAAGACAAAGATTTCTCCACCCATAGCCTTTGTACCAGCCAATAAAACAAGACCCACAGCTTCAGGAATAGTCATAAAATATCGAATAATATCTGGATGGGTAACCGTTAATGGTCCACCCTCTAAGATTTGTTTCTTAAACAAGGGAATAACCGAACCATTTGAGCCCAAGACATTCCCAAAACGAACCGCTACAAATTCCGTGTTCGAATACGATAATTCCGTTTCAGGATCACCATATTTCGAAGTACACAACAAAGGAAGCTCATGCGCTTTACCCTCACGAATCTTCTTATCAAAAGTTTGAATTACCATCTCACAAATACGCTTAGTCGCCCCCATGACATTGGTAGGATTGACCGCTTTATCCGTACTAATAAGGACAAAACGCTTCGTACCATGTGTCATAGCCGCAAACGCTGTCTTATACGTACCAATCGCATTGTTCTTAATTGCTTCACAAGGACTCACTTCCATTAATGGAACGTGCTTGTGGGCAGCCGCATGATATACAATTTCTGGACGATAAAGATCAAAAACTTGAAATAAACGCTTAGAATCGCGAACCGAACCAATCAATGTGACCAAATTCAAATCTGGATATTTACGAAGCAATTCATTTTGAATATCGTACGCATTATTCTCATACATATCAAAAATAATCAGCTGTTTCGGTTCATGTTTGGCAATTTGGCGACACAGCTCCGAACCAATCGAACCACCGCCACCCGTAACCATAATGACTTTTCCACGAACATAATTTAAGATTTCTTCCGTATTAATCTCAATTGGATCTCTACCCAATAAATCTTCCACTGAAACGTCTTTTAAATTCGAAGTATCAACAATGTCACTCGAAAGAAAATGAAGACCTGGTAAAGTCTTAATAACACAATCGGTTTCGTTACAAATGGATAAAATATCCCGTTTTTGTTCTGGTGTGGCACTAGGAATCGCAAAATAAATCTTTTTAATTTGCATCTCCTTTACCGTTTTTAAAATCTCTTCTCGACCACCCACAATCGGGATATCTCCAATGTATCTTCCCCATTTGTTCGGATTGTCATCAATGAAACATTTGACTTTTTCTTCAAAAGCCATACCACGCATTAAATCTTGACAAATCATCTGTCCTGCTTGACCCGCTCCAATGATCATGGTATTCACAAGCGATTTTTTATTCCCACTTTTATATTGTAAATAAAGAAGAATTCGATACGAATAACGAATTCCCTGAGCAAAAGCCATATGTAAGAAAGAACCCACAATATAATAAGAAGCCGGCATTCTAAATCCCAAAATCTTCATCACAAGAAAATAAGCAGCCGATAAACCCGTAGTCAACGTAATCGTTCGAATCAACTCTCCAATCGAAGTAAAACGCCAAACAATTTCATACATACGATTGCGATAAAAGACAATCAGACAAACAATCCCATAAAAAGGAATCGTATAAACAAATCCATTAATAAAATCTTGTTCAATCCGAGAAAAAATGAAATCAAAACGCATCCATAAAACTAAAAAATATGCACCACAGACAATCATGAAATCATAAAACATCAAACCAACACGAATCATCTTCCAATGTTCCAGTTTTTTTCTCTTCATTTTTCCCCCTATTCTTCTTATCGCCAAGAAAAGAATCCCTTTTTCTTTTCCATATTCTTAATCTTACGATTTTCTAAAATCGCACATGGATTTTCAAACAACAATAAGTTGCTCGTTTCCAAACCATAACGCTCATCCAAAAAATCTTGAACATCACTCAAAATTTCATTGCGATTTCCATCCAAACGATGGGCATCGGTTGCGACCACATGCACCATCCCCTGATCCAACAACCACAACGCATTCTTCTGCATCTGTTTTCCATGTAAACCTAAAATACTCGTACGATTGACCTGGAACACGAAACCTTGATCAAACCAGTTTTGCACAATCTTTTTATCAATACCCGAATGAAAATAACGTTCCACATGGGCAATCACCGGTACCATATCGTGAACAACCACTTCATACAACGTATCCTCCCGATAATCAATGTCATGAATATCCCGACGAACATCGTATTCCACTAATAAATACTTCGTATTGTTCAAAGTACGATACCAACCATCCGCTAATGCTGAAACAAAATATTGGTTCATAAACATTTCCGCACCCGGATAAATCACAATACGCGCTCTTTTTCCCTCCATCAACAATTCTCGTTGACGATAATTAATTTTATCAAACAATTCCTGATCCATTTGCCCAGGCACAAAATGTGGTGTACTCACAATACCCAAGATTCCATCGTGACGCGCACGAACTAACGCTTCCACACTATCCTCTTTGGTTTGAAACCCATCATCCACATCCCAGGCAATATGCGAATGTAAATCGATCATATGTCATTCTCTCCCTAAAACACGAAAAAAAAGTGTCTTCAAAGTCATAATACAACATTTTTAACCCGTAATCAAACGAAAAGAAAAGAATGGATTTCTCCATTCTTAGTAACACTTCTTACAAGGCTCATACCCATAGTTTTTCGCTTCTTCATAAGTCATTGTCGAGTAAGTTTTCATACCACTACAATTCGATTTTGAATGATATTTCCCCGTTACCGATACATAAACCATTGGTGCATTTTCATCCACCACCGTTTTTTCCTCTTCCTTCAATTCATACGATTCCACAAGATCCTTGGAAACA
Source organism: Bacillota bacterium (assembly GCA_030526175.1). Taxonomy (GTDB): domain Bacteria; phylum Bacillota_I; class Bacilli_A; order Erysipelotrichales; family Erysipelotrichaceae; genus Floccifex. The sequence continues at coordinate 15,647 of JAUNDJ010000051.1, read as the reverse complement.
TAAATATATTTTTCCAGGCCAATCATTTCACCCTTATTATTAATCTTTCCGACTTCAATCGGATGGTAAGTACAAGCTGGGAAGACAGCGCCTCTTCCATTGCCAAAATCAATCGTGAAATAGTTATAATCCTTATCTTCGTAATCTTTTATAATCGATTCGCAAAATTCAATTAGTTCTTCATCCGATGCCCCATTAAACTTTTCTTCACTCAACTTCATATAAGCCCGATCTCCAACATGTTCGTCTTTACTATTAAACACCCATGTTTGTTCAATCTGCGGTTTACACAATACGTTTAAATAATCTTCTTTTGCTTCTCCTGTTTTATAATCAATCGTTACATTTGGTTGGACATTGTAGCTAAAGACATTGAAACAAATGTCCTTTCCTCCATCTTCCACCGACCAAGCTTCCAATTGTACGCCTTTACACAATAAGTCATCTCCTTCAAAATAAGGAGTGGCACGATATAATACGTGGTTTCCCGTTTCTTCTACATACGCTTTCACTTGTTCTTCAAAAGTCAGCATTCCATAAATATTCAAATACCGCGTTCCGGTAATCAAGTTTTTCTCATTCGCGTCCTCACCCGCTAAACAATGCGCAATCAAATGACACCGGTTATACAAGCATCCACCCTCAACTGTATCTTCAAAATTATACGAATGCCATCCTGTAGGCTTAACCTCCGAAATACTCCCTCTTTTTTCCGTTGGTAAAATGTCTCTTCCAATATTCGCAAAAGCGATACCACAACGCCCCAAAGAATCCAACTCTGAATACGATTCAAACGATTCCGTATTCTTCTTCTCTTCCTCTGTAAAAAATGGAACATAATCATTAATTCCAACAAAAGGCTCTCCACTATATTCCGGAATGTTTTCCAAAGAAAAAACTTCCTCCTCTATTTTTTCCAGCGAAGCTTCCGTTTTCTTATCTTCAACAAGTAGTATCGAAGTGACTTCTTTTCTACCACAGCCACACACCAACAAGGCCGCTACTAATACACACAAGATCCTTCGCATAATAAATCCTCCAATGCTAGTATAGCACAAAAAAAAGAAGGTGTTTTTCACCTTCTAGTCTTCAAACAAAATCGAACCTTGAGATTCAATGACTTTTTTGAACCAATCAAACGATTTTTTCTTATAACGCTTCAACGAACCATTTCCCAAATCGTCCATATCCACATAAATGAAACCATAACGCTTCTTCATTTCTCCTGTTGATAAAGACACTAAATCAATCGGTGCCCACATTGTATATCCCAAACAAGGAACCTTATCAATTAAGATGGCTTCCATCATCGCTTTTAAATGATCTTTTAAATATTCAATACGATAATCGTCTTCCACTGTACCATCAACCAATTCATCCACAGCTCCAAGACCATTTTCCACAATAAACAATGGCTTTTGGTAACGGTCATAATATTCGTTCAATACATAACGAAGACCCAATGGATCCACAGGCCATCCCCAAGGTGTTGAAGGAAGATATGGATTGGAATCTCCACCAACCGTACCAAGAGGTGTATCCTTATTTACTGTATTCGAACGATAGTAGCTAAAACTAATAAAATCAAGCGTACCCTTACGCAAGATTTCATCGTCGCCCTCTTCCTTATAAATTTCTTTCACGCCTCTTTGACGATACAATTCTTCTGCATACGAAGGATAATATCCTCTTGCCATGACATCAATAAAGAAATACGTTTGTCTTCTACGATTCATATGTGCCCATACATCTTCTGGTTTACAAGTAGCTGGATAGTGTGCACTCGAAGCATACATTGCCCCAAACATAGAACCAGGCATCATTTCGTGTCCCAAAATAACCGCTTTGGCACTTGCCACAAACATATTGTGAACCGCATTATAGTGTGTTTGACCCTCACAAGTATACGTACCACAAGCTGCATATCCTTTTACCGCATTAATTTCATTAAACGTTAGCCAGTACTTACAATCCTTACCATAACGCTCAAATAAAACCTTACAATATTTGATGTAACAATCAATTGTATGACGAGAATACCAACCATTGTAATGTTTTGCCAAATATACTGGTAAGTTATCGTGGTGGATCGTAATTAAAGGCTCCATATTGTACTTTTTCAAAGCCGCCATAATACGATCGTAAAATTTTAATCCTTCTTCGTTCGGTGTTTCTTCTTCTCCCGTTGGGAAAATACGAGTCCAAGCAATCGAAAAACGATATACGTTATGACCCATTTCTGCTAAAAGGGCAATGTCCTCTTCCACATGGTGATAGTGGTCAACACTCTTGTGTGAAGGATAATATTGTCCTTCTACTAAACAAGGTTCCCCACCTTCTTCAATATTGTCCGGTGCAAAAAAAGAACTCTTAGCACGCTTAACGCTACCATCTGGCATCTTGTAGGTTACCGCACGAGGAACATCCACCGATCCATTTGTTTCCACATCATGTGTTGAAAGACCCTTTCCGCCTTCAAAACATCCACCTTCAAACTGGAAGTCTGCCGTAGCACCACCCCATAAGAAATCTTTACTCAATTTCATTTCCATAATACTTTCTCCTTAACATTTGAAATGTGCTCTATCTACATTTATTCTACCAACAAAATCAAGAAAAATGGTATAATTTTTTCACCGAGGTAATAAATATGAGTATTAAAAATGAAGTCTTAAAACTTTTACAAAACAATGCCAATTATCTTTCTGGAGAAGACATGGCCCAACAACTCAATGTCTCCAGAACTGCCGTTTGGAAAGCCATCAAAAGTCTACAACACGAAGGCTATGAAATTTTTGCGACATCCAACAAAGGCTATAAATTAGGAAATGCCGATATATTATCCAAAGAAGGCATTGAACAATATTTAACCGTCGATTGTTCTCTTGAAGTACAATCCTTAGTCACATCCACCAACACCCTAATGGTACAAAGAGCGATTGCGGGCGAAAAAGAAAAAACAATTCTGATTGCTGGTGCCCAAAGTCAAGGACGCGGAAGAACAGGACATACCTTCTATTCTCCTGAACAAACAGGTATCTATTTATCCATTCTATTAAAACCAGAAAATACAACGCCTTACGAAGCCACAAATATTACTTCTATGGCAGCCGTAGCCGCTTGTGAAGCCATCGAAAGTATGGGAAAACAACCCGAAATCAAATGGATCAACGACATCTTTATCAACAAAAAGAAAGTCTCCGGAATTCTTACCGAAGCCAGTATCAATATGGAAACCAAACTCATGGATTATGTAGTCATGGGCATTGGACTCAATGTGTATGCGCCAAAAGAAGGCTTTCCCGAAGACATTAAAAATATCGCTGGACCAATTCTAGACAAAACGATTCGTGATGGAAGAAATAAAATTGCCGCCGCCTTTATCAACTCTTTCTTAACATATTACGAAAATTTTAAAGACAAAACCTACTACGAATCGTATAAATCCCACAGTATGATTCTTGGACAAGACGTCTATATTGATACGCGTGAAGGAAGAAAAAAAGTCTTTGCCAAAGACATCGATCCAAATTTTGAGCTCATCATTATTGAAAACGGAAAAGAAAGAACCGTATCATCTGGCGAAGTCCATATCAAATTATAAGAGAGGAAAAAAATCCTCTCTTTTAGTTTGCCAAAATCTCCAAAATCTTTTTCTCATACAAAGCCGGATCACAAATATAGCTCTGGGCATGTTTGGCATTCGAAATCACAACCAATTCTTTATCCAAACCATCAATTGCCTGATAGATTTCAAACGCATTGTGCAAAGGAACAAAAGTATCCTGATCCCCATGAATGATCTTAATCGGAACCTGGCACACAATCGGATGCTTCTTCAAATCCATATCCTTCAAATCCGCACCTAAACGATGCCACAATTTATTATAAATCAGGCGATACGAAAATCTTGGCAAAGGGATATGATTCAATTGAATAGTATGAATAATCTGTTCTTTCGCACTCGCATAACCACAATCCGCAAGAATTCCTTTGACATTCTTCGGTAAATTCTCAATCGCTTTTAATACCGTAGAAGAACCCATAGAAATACCATGTAAAAAGATTTCGATATCTTCTCCATACAAAGTGATCAAAGTAGCCATCCACTGCAACAAATCTTCATGTTCTCGACAACCAAACGTGATACGAGTTCCTTCACTTTTCCCATGCGCCTGATGATCAATGACCAACACATTCACATCTTGTGAAAAATAGAAAGGCAAGAAATGTCGAAATTCATGCAGACCATCGTTACGATAACCATGGGACAAAAGTACAAATTTCTTCGAAGGAGTCTTCGAAAAAAATAAGATTCCCTTCAACAAATCTTTATGCACATTCACAATTTCCAATTCCTCATGTGGATGCTCCATAAGTTTGGCAATATCCTCTTCCACACTCCGATTTTTCTTCTTCCACTTCATCTTTCGATCAAAAGCTATCTTATACTCCAATTCCGAAACAAAATGCGAAAGTGTAAGAACAAAAGAAAGACCAAAGACAAGTTTTGCGACTGTTTTCTTTTTCATAGTAGAACTCCTTTCCATTAAGTGGATTTATTTCTTGCGTGTTAGTACAGGAGCTAAATCATCTAATACTCTAAACAAATTACTTTTATTATTATTAAATGTTTTTCCTAAGAAATCCGATGCATTAACCATTCGTATTCCTTTTTTTGCTTTGAACTGTGCAGCTTTTTTCTTCTTATCGCTATCTTTTACTTTTTCTTTCAAATACACTCTTTCAATATCTTTGCAGAACCAAACAAATTTGTATCCGTTTTTATGACAAAAATCTTCTACTTTTTCTAAAAAATCAAAGTCTTCTTTTTTCGAATCGAACTCATCACAATCAAAACAATACAAAACAATTGATTCATTTGTTTCCGAAGCTCCATTATACTTTTTAATCAAAGATCTAATTTCTCTTTGTTTTTCTCTATAACGAGTTTTTCCACCCATATACACTGGCTCCAATTTAACGTTTGATTGATCAAACGAGTAAAAGTATTCTAATGTTTCCTTAAGGTATATCCAATCCGATTTACAGTTTTTGTCCGTTTCTACTACAAATATTAATTGAACACCCATGTCAATCCTCCTGCGCTAACGAATCAAAAATTCCAATAAAATCAATAGAATCGACATTAAATGGAGAACCCTCAATCATACCTTCTCTATATAGCTTTGAAGGAGAATAATGTCCATTCTTTTTCCAAGGATATATCTTATGATCCATAGATAAAAAATCTATGGATTTCTTATGTCTTTTTAGAACATCCATTGGCCCAACATTATGTGTTGTAAAACACAATTGCCCTTCTCCAAAATCCATAAGATATTCTAATAACGCACATAAATAAACATCGTGTAAATTCGAATCCAATTCATCAATAAAAACAATTTCACCTTGTGCCATTTTTTGAATATATGCGAATAGTTTAATAAGTTTTTTTATCCCCGTACTCTCAAATTCTGTATTAATAGAATACGAATCATATACCATAATTAAATTGCATACATACATATCTCCGTTTTCTTTCCGGTCGATATGTATATCTTCCAAATCTGTTTTAAAAATTTGAATAAAGTCTTTTAGCTTATCAACCGATTTCTCAAAATCTCCATATAACTTTTTAGGAATTACATTTCCTTCAATAGAAAACACATTTAAGAACCTTTCTTCCATTTCCTTTGCACTTTTAAATAAGGATTCTAACATACCATTGTGTTTTATTTCTGGAGAGTACAAAAGCATATTTTTTAAATAATAATCCGTATGATTATCGGATTGATCCATATATACGTAAATATTGGTTCCAAAAACGAACAAAGCTAATATACTGTCAAACAAAAAGCTCGATTTAGAAAAATTATCGTCTTCGTTGATAAAAAGGCTAAAAAATAAAGCAGACGAAGCCGTATTGGACAATACATTTATCGATTTTTTCAAAAATATATTTCTGAAATAATCATCCTCTGGCGTATTTAAATAGAGAATATCCCCGTTCTTTACCTCGAATAAGGTTTCAAACTCTTTTCTAGAAGTCGCTTGTTTCCAAGAAAGACGTTCCATACTTATGTAATATTTTTCCATTTTATTCTTTTTAAGATTAACCTCGTACTTAAATAGATGGTTTATTTTTTCATAATTACATAAGTATTCTATCTCTAAATATAATTCTTTTGTTTTTTTATTAATCATTGAATCTAAATTTTTTTGCACCATTGGATTGTTTAGATAATTCTCTTGTGTCAGAAGATTACGAAGAATATCCATCGAAGCGACAATTCCCGATTTTCCCGATCCATTCATTCCATATATTCCTTTTACATTATAATCTCTTGTTTCGATAGGTGTTGTAATTGTTTTTTTATAAAAAGATAATGTTATTTTTTCATCCAACGTTTTAATTCCTTTAACGCTATAATTCATTAAATATATATTACTCATGATATTAACCTCTTCTATGTAAATCATAACATAAAATATACATTATGTATATTTTATGTTTATAGAAAATCAAAAAAGAAGATATGCACATAGGCATACCTTCTCATTAATGTGTTGTTAAGTCAAAAGCGTACATCGCTTTGATCAAGTTTTGTAAGTTCGTATTCGAAGAACTTGTCAGAGCCTGATAACCATAGCTGAAAATTCCATAATTCATACTAAAATTATCCGCTGTGATTGTAAACATGCTCTCCATATCGGTAATATCCGAAATCGTTACGACAAAGTATTTTCCTTCTTGTACTGTACTTACACTTTGTCCATTCACTCTAAAGTTTGAATCCGATGTAAAATATAACTGCAATTCCGGAGAAGACGTTAATGTCAAACGACCACCCACAAAATCCAAGTTTTCATTCGAATCCAAGACTTGCGCTTTAAACGCCGATAAATCCGGAGTCACAAGCGCATTCACATTCGCTGGTAACTGACTCGTGTTATGTCCAAAATACAATTGTACATAACGACCATATGTCAACATCGCTTTGGCAATTTTCACATCTTTTTCACCAAAACGAGACGAGTGTGTCAAAATGTAGTTGGCATATTCTTCGACTGTATACGTATATTCTTTTCCTACGCTACCATTCGAATAAACCAATTTCGCTTTAATACTACCTGTCATATCCTTTGCTGAAACATGCACAGGGAAAATATAATAATCGTTTGTCGAATGTTTTGTCGCATCCTTCACCAAACGACGCTCAATCGAACCATTTGGAAGCGTAAATTCCATATACGCACCTTCATCCGCTAACGTTGCGTGATTAAAAGACATATAGAAATTCACACCAATTGTTCCATCCAACGTTACCGAATACCCTTCTAAACGTTCTGTACCACTTGGAACAAAAATTGTTGGAAGTGCATAACTCGTTCCATTTCCATACACGTCAAAGGCATAAATATGCGTATTATAGTTTGTATCGTCTTCATAGTTATGATCGGCAATGTCTACATGGTACGAATACGTTCCATCGGCATTCTTCTTACCAAAAGCCATAGGGTTGTTTTCCCAATTTGATTGAATATCATCTTGTCCATTTGGATCTGTCCAAGTAGGGAAAGTGACACGATCAATTTCCGCCTCACTCGATACACGACAAGTCACTTCATAACCCGTTGCCGAAATATCACTTACAGTCACATCCGAAATCACTGGTGGATCCACAGGATTTACCACACCCGCACCAGCTGGCATATAGTTATATCCATAACCTTGAGAAAAGCTTAAATACGCATTGTTCCATAAATCGTATAATTGTCCATTACGAATTTCATAATGGTCGTTAGAAACAACAACGCTTGTCGGACTATAACGCCCCGTTGCCCCTTCACAAGTATAAAGGGTATTTCCTTCACGCGCATATACGACAAACCAGTGCGAACCCGTACCAACAATATCACCCGAACCAATTTGACTTACACTATAGAATGGAGTAAAGTTCCCAGTTACCCATTGATTTAAGTCATAATCATAATATGGATTCAATTCAAAACTATAATACTCACCATACACATACGCAATAAAGTCTAAACAATACGCATAACAACCCGCTCCCGAACTTTTAGAAAGTTTCGGTTGGATTTGTGGCCAATACGTACCATTCGACCATCTAGGATCGTTCAAAAAAGAATTCACTTTCGCAAGATATTGAGAGTAATTCATCATTTCGTTAGCGACTACAATTTCTTCTTCCAAGAAACGTTCATCATCCTCCAATACGACATCTTCCTCTTCGACAAAAGTTTCTTCTTCCTCTTCTTCTTTGACCAAACCATCTGTATCCACAACTTCTTCAGATTCTTCCTCTTCTGGCTCTTCCACGTTTTCTTCCTCATCCGCTTCTGGTTCTTCTTCTAGAAGCGTCACCTCAAATGATTTTTCCAACGAAGTAAGATCGATTTTTTCTTCGTTTTCCAATATTAACGTGTCAATTGTGTAAAACCCAGGTTCAAAAGAACCCTTAAAAGTATAATCATTTTCCTCTTTTTCCGAATCTTCCAATTCAAATTCTTGTTCGTCCGATCCTTTCACAATTAATTTAGAATTCCCCAAAACTAAATTATCTGTGACTGTCATCATAATCTTTACTTCCGCATCAGAAGTTTTTTCTCTTTCTAAAACTTTAACCTCTTTAATTTCTTCCAATTTTTTTTCTGGTTCAAAGACGTCTTTGTCTTCTACAATTTCTTCCAGTTCACTCACATTTTCAATATTTTCAAGATCTAAATTCTCTTCTTGTGCATACATACACGCAGGAGAAAGCATGGGTGCTAATAAAGAAATTGACAGAAAAGTACTAAATATTCCCTTCTTCCATTTAAAAATCATTCTCTATATACTCCTTAGCACAGATATTATATCAAAAATCGATTTATAAGAAAAACTTGTGAATTTTCTAACAAATAAAAAAGAGACGATTCTGTCTCTTTTAGAAATTGGCATTATACGCATACATTGCTTTTAAAAGATTAATCAATTCTACGTTATCTTTCTGGCTAGCCTGATACGCATAGCTAAACATACCATACGATAAATCAAAATCTGGTGCACTAATCAAATACATTTCCTTCATATTATCAATATCCGAGATTGTGATCACACGATATTTTCCTTCCAAAGAAGTTGGAACCACTTCTCCATTGACCATAAATTGGGCATCTCCAATAAAATACAATTTTAATCCCGGTTTAGAAGTCAGAACCAAACGAGCCCCGACAAAGACTAAATCCGATGTATTATTTAATGTATACGCATATTCCGAAAAGTCCACTTCTTCCAACGGATTTACAACACTCGGTAAACGATCTACCTGGTAGTCAAAATATTGTTGGGCATAATAGCCATAAGTACTCATTGTTTTGACAATATTGACTTGTTCACTCGTATATTTACTACTATTATTCACAATTGTTTGTACATACGAATCCACACTATACGTATCTTCTACCAAAACATTTCCTTGTCCATCCACCAATTTTGAAACAATTATACTCGTCATATCCTTCGCACTCACTGGACAAGTAAATTGGAAGCAATCCATACCTTCAATCGTAGTCTGTTTGGCATCTTTGACAAACGTTTTCATAGAAGAACCATTTAAGACAAATTCCATATACGCTTCTTCATCGCTTGAAGTCGTATCGTTTAACGATAAGAAATAATTGACACCAATATTTCCCGAAAGACTTAACGAATGACCCAATAGACTCGATGCCTTTGGATCGGCTTCAATCGTGATATCTTTCGTAACCTTAATCAAATCGTCTTTACTATTCTTAACCCAACCTGTAATCTGCATCACATCCGTGCTATCCGCCATATGCTTCATCACATATTCATTACCAGGAACTAAGAAATACACACGCGTATTCGAATCATCGTAGATTTCTACATTTTCTACTTCAAAGTCAAATTCATACGTTGTAGATACAGATTGTGTTTGGAAAGAACCATCGTAATAATGACGAATCAAATCCAGAGAAAACTTTGCCTGACGTCCTTTATTCAAAAGATAATTTCCAGTGGAAGAAGGAGTCATGCCCAATATATCCAATGTATAATATTCATTTTCAATATAAACGTATTTCCAACCTTGTTCATGAATCGAACCATATGTCACATCACACCATAAATAAAATCCGACCACATTATTATCCAAGGCAGCACTACTCACTTCCACCGTACACGTATTCCCATTGTTTTTAGAAAAGCTCACATAGTTACTATTTTCCTGAAACGAATAGCTAGCTCCCGAAACTTTTTGAACAACACCATCCACGTTTTCGTATAAAGTGGCCGTATACGATTTGGATTCTCCAGGAATAAAACAATCATCCCCATCAATTTGTACAAAATAAGGGCTGATCTCCGGTTCAAAATCTTCCGAAATATGCCAGTGTTCGTCTGGTATTTCCCCTTCTACGACAATCTCCTCGACTTTTTCACAAAACCAGTCTTCGGCCCAAGAAGACGTATCCAAAGAGTCATCCATTTCCACTCTTAACGATTCTGGACATCCATCAAAACATAAAGAACCAATATATTGCATCGATAAAGGAAGCTTTACTACCTCTAAATTCGAAAATCCCTGAAACAAAGCAGGGGCTAATTCCGTGATTCCTTCTTCAATCACAACACGGACAATGCTCTGTTTATCCCATTCCGAAGAATCGTCCACTTTTCCAGTTCCCGAAATCGTCAACACATTTCCTTCCAAGACAAAAATGGCTTCTTGTCCACAAGAAAAAACAGGCTCCTCCTCCACGATTTCTTCTTCCAATGCTTCTTCTACTGTTTCTATCTCTTCTGCCAACACAATTTGTGGGCTAACAAAAGAACAAGTCAAAAAAACAGATAAAAGTACTTGTAAAAGCTTATTCATACTCTTCTCCTTTTAATATGTCACAATTAATTTAAGTATAGTAAAAAAAGACTAGAAATTCTAGTCTTAGTCGGCTGGGACAAAAGGAAGCTCAATGACTCCTCCACTCGAAGGAAGCTCTTCTTCCGAAATCACTGGATCTTCAATAATTGGACCAGGAATGGTATTCTCTTCCTCTTTATTCTCCGTTTTTTTCTCTTCTTCCTTCTTCGTTTCTTCTTTTTTATTATACTCTTTCTTTTCATCTATATTTGTTTCTTTATTTATTGGTTTGATTTCTTCATCGTTTTCATCCACGGTTAATAAATCTGTTTCACCAACTTCTTTGGTTTGTTCCTTTTCCTTTTTTGGGGCTTCTGTATTGAAACAACCCGTAAAAAAGAAAGAACATATAAATAGAACACTAATTAGTTTTTTCATATTTCTACCTCATAATTACGCATATTATACTACAAAAGAAGAAAAAGACCATAACTAGGTTATGATCTTCAAATTCTATTCTTCTTCCACAATTTCTTCCGTTATCGCTTCTTCTTCCACGACAACTTCTTCTTGTGGTGCTTGTTCCGGTTTCTTAAGACTCAAGATTTCTGTTTCATCTTCTCCAGGATTCTTATCCAATAAGACAATCAATCTAGCGCTATTCGAAACATCGCTATATCCGTATTTATCCGTAACAACACAACGATATAAGTTATCTGTCATATCAACCGTTGTCACAACTTCCAATTTAGAAGTTGTATTGTTGGCACTCTTCCAAGTCTTACCACCATCTTGGCTCACTTCCCAAGCATACGATAAGTCATCTCCAGTTGCGGATACGGCAAAAGTAGCCGTAGAACCAACTTTTACTTTCGTTTCTTGCGGTTGTGTTGTGATATGCGCAACTTGGTAACATCTTACCACTTTCGAATACACTTCCTTACCATCTTTACCAACCACTTTACAACGATAAGGAATGCTTCGACGATACGAAGTCATCGAGAACGATAATGTATCCGTATTATATCCGGCAAAGCTAGAAGCTGTATACCAGTTTGTACCACCATCGTTTGAATATTGCCATACATACGATTTAGCATTTTCAGCCACAACAGTAAACGATACATTCTCTCCATCCAATCCATAGTAATCTTCTGGTTCACTTACGATTTTCGCTGGTTCGTGTAAGACAAAACGTACAACATCCGTATAAATCACACGTTTGTCATTACCTGTTAATTTACATTTATACAATAAGCTTGCACGATACGAAGTCGATGTAAAGCTTACCGAATTTGTGTTATAACCCGCAAAGCTAGAAGCTGTATACCAGCTTGCTCCATTATCCGGACTATAGTACCAAGTGTAAGAATCGACATTTTCCGCTTTTACAGTAAAAGTAACCGAATCACCAATTAAACCAGTCACATTTGTTGGTTGGGAAAGGATAGTTGCCGATCCACCCTTAATAAATTTAACAGCATCCGTATACGTTACTTTTCCATCCAATCCAGTAATCTTACATCTGAATGATAAAGTGGAACGATAGTTGTTTACTGTAAAAGAAATTTTTCGAGTTGTATATCCTTCAAAGCTAGAAGCTGTATACCAGTTTTGTCCACCATCTTGGCTATATTGCCATAAATAACTAGAAACATTGCTTGCTTGTACACTAAAAGTCGCTGGATCTCCAATGGCTCCCGTATAATCCACTGGTTGTTGAGAAATCACAACCGCCGGTACATTGGCATGAATATAGGCTGGATTCGAGAATAAAACACTTCCATCGCTACTAATCACCTTACAACGATAAACCAAACCAGCACGATAATTATTTAATGTGAATGTACAAGTTGGTGTATTGTATCCAGAAAGTGTAGTGGCATTGTTCCAAGACACTTTATTATCCGTACTATATTGCCAAACATAAGCTGCTGCATTTTCGGCACTCACACTAAAGCTAACGGTTGAACCAATATCTCCCGAATAGTCTTGTGGATGTGCTGTAATCTTAGCACGAGTTCCACCTTCGTTTGAATAAATATAGGCTGCATTCGAGAAGACCATACTACCATCAGTACTAATGACCTTACAACGATACATCAAGCTCTTACGATACGAACTGATGGTAAATGTACATTTGTTAGTTTGATACCCCGCAAAGTTGTTGGCGATATACCAATTGGCTCCATTATCCGGACTATAATACCAAATGTATCCACTCGCATTTTGCGCACTTACACTAAAGTATCCCGTTTCTCCATCGTTTCCTTTAAAGTTAACTGGATGCGCTGTGATTGTTGCTCGTTCTCCCGTTTGAGAAGATTTTACATATACAACATCACTACTAATAACATCTCCAGTAGGACTCGTAAGAATACAACGATATAAAAGAGACATACGATAAGCCGTAATCCCAAAGCTTACTGTATCCGTTTTGTACCCATTAAAACTAGAAGCAACGTCCCAAGTTTTTCCATTATCCGCACTATATTGCCATAAGTATTTTGATACATTTTCCGCTTTTACAGAAAAAGTAGCCGTACTACCCGTGTTACCTACGAAGTTTTTTGGTTGCGAAATGATGGTAGAAGGTGCATTTTCTTGAACGATTGTTTCTTGTGCAAAAACAACGTTGGAACTTACACCCAATGAAAGAGAACAGGCTAACCCTAACGCCACGATCCATTTTTTCATAATTTTCCTCCGCTAAATAATTTCCACACTAAATTATATAGTTTACATAAAAGAAAAGCAAGGATTCAAAATCCTTACTCATCATCCTTTTTGGGACCTTATTTTACGATTTAGCCGATTTTTGTTTCATTTTTCCAAAAGTATCCGTACGATTTACGAGACATATTTTAAATATTTTTATATAATTGGTGTATGAATATTTTTGATTTAATAGATAGTAAAAGCTCTAGCTTTTCAAAAAACGATAATAAAATTTACGAATCGCTTAAGAAACAACCCGATTTCTTTGTAAAGAGTACAATAACCGAAATAACTGAGCATACAGGAATCTCAAAAGCAGCTCTAACTCGATTTGCTCAAAAGTTAAACTTTTCAGGCTTTATTGAATTTCAATATGAACTTTGTAAAGAATATTTAAAGCCGGAAACAGAAGAGAGATCAAATGCAAGATACTTAGGGGATATATTAATTGAGACGGAAAAAATTTTAAAACAATATCCATTAGACAAGTTGGCTAGAAAAATTAAAGACTGTAATTGTTTATCCGTTTCTGGTACAAATCTTTTAGAATGTATTTCAGATCAATTAAAGTTATCAATGAATATCGAAAGTACTCAATTCATTGATTCTACAAACGCCGATAACATACGAATAAACCTTAATAAAAACGATGTTTTAATGATTTATTCATCGATCAAGGGTACAAGTTATCAAAAAATTGTTAGATACTACGCAGAAAAAAACAATAGACCTTATATGGTACTGGTTACTCCAAATAGTAAGCATCCTTTAAGACACAACTTTGATGAAGTGATCCGTTTACCAAGCGCAAAAATATCCAAAAAAACAACAGCGAATGCTGATATCCATGAATATGTCTTATTCAATGAAATGTTGATGGATGAATATCTAAAACTAGACTAAGATGCGTAATGCATCTTTTCTTTTTAGCTAAAAAAGGGTTGTTACAAAATGAATAATCATTTCAAACAACCACTTCTTTATTCGACTTAAAATTTTGGATTCAGCAAAAATTAAATATCATCGTAAGTAATGACTTCAATATCATTTTCTTTTAAGAAATCTTTAACCTCTTGAGAAATTGCCATTTGCACCTCTAGTGGACGAGGCAAAGTTAATGAAGACACATCTAAGATATATTGATCTAAGTAACCAGGATGGCAAACCATCATTAAACACTCATCTTCCTTGCGTTCTTTAATTGCCTCTCTTTTTAATACTTCTATTGGATTATAACCTGGTAAACAAAAATCAAATGGTGAGATCATCTTAGTATTCTTGAACATTGTAGGGCCATCAAAACAAACTGGTAATAAGTTTAAACCATGTCTTTCAGCAACGATTCTTAATCCCTCATTAAAATTAGGTGAAGCAACTGCATGCCCCTCAAAATAGGAAGGTTCTCTTCCTGTTATTTTCTTAAACGCTTGATATTGAGCCTCAATCTCAATTACAACTTCATCAAGATTTACTATATCAATCCCATTCTTCATAGCTTGACGATATACTTTAGAACTTTTTAAATTCCCATTTTCATCACAGATTGACGGAATAAGTTTAGGGTCCGTTAAAGGCTTACCAACACAGATATTTGTATGTTGACCAAAACATAGTGGTAAATCCTTTACTAAATTCCATCCATGCTCAGTAGCTGGCATATTAGGCATAATACCAACCGATCTGATAATACCATCACGACATGCCTTTTCAATACCGTAATTAACACCCTCACTAAAACCTAAGTCATCTGCTCTAACAATAATTTTTTTCATATTTCATTCATTCCTTTACAAACAAAACATTAAGGTATCAGACGCTACCTTAATAATAATTCTTATTTCTTAATTGCAGGTTCGTCTTTATCAAATCCAAAAAAATAAACCAGGATTGCTGTAGAGAACATCGCGATACATGAAGCAATAATCGAATTTACTAAGTTGGATGTACCACCAGCAACATAGCCTAAAATGGATAAGAAGTTTGTAGCACCTAGTGAACTACTCCCTCTTACACTTCGTTAAGAACAGGGAGCTTCTGGAAGAC
>JAUNDJ010000050.1 GCA_030526175.1 Bacillota bacterium | reverse complement strand
AGATATGAAAAGAAAAGTACAATACTGACAACGAATAGAAGTTTGGATCAATGGGCTAAGATATTCAAAGACCCAGTAATTACGAATGCGATTTTAGACAGATTATTACATCATGCACATGTTACAGAGATTATTGGACCATCATATCGTCTTAAAAATTTTTCACTAGGAAAGGAAGAAAACTAAATAAAATTGGTCGCAGTAGTTTACCAAAACTGGTAATTATCTGCGACCAAATTGGTGATTTTAATATTGACATCATTAGACTATACTTATTCAACTCAAGCATTCTAATTTATGTCAATTGCTTCATAAGTGGATGAAGGAATTCAGTTTTAGATTTAGAAAATGAATTCCAATCAAATATATTGCACTTCAACTGAATAAGGTTGTCTTTTTTTTTTTTGTATTGCTATCATAGGCTTGTAACGAGAAAGAGTAATTGATGTGGTGCCAAATAATTCTCTAATCAAGAAAGGATAATGTATGTCAAATGAAGTAGAAAAAAAATCCTATGAAAAAGGAAATAGTGTAACTAAATATTTGGAAGAAAACGTAAGTTCAAGAATATACAATAAGTATAAGATTTTGAACGAGAAAGTAGGGATAGATACTTTGGGAAAATGTAATAAAGAATATTTGGAGTATTCTTTATTGGATCGTAATTTCCCTAGACCATTATTAACAGTGTTGGGAATTAATTACTTAGTAGATAATGTAGAAGATATGATTGTTGATGATGAAGCATTGCTTATTTCTGTTATAAGTCAAAAGCTGAGAGATTCGTATGCAATAATAGATGATGTTATCGATGGGGATGAAATTAAATTTAATCATGATACTTTACCTGTAGCTTTTTCGAAAATATTAGAAAGAAACGAATTGGGTAATTCTTTAGCAATACTATATGGGTTAAAATGTTTTAATTCTCTTTTTATGTTAAAGAATGGGAGATATATTACAGAAAATAATAGGAAAAGAATTATTGAATTGATTACAAAAGTAACAAATAGCACAATAGAATCGGAAATGTTGGCAATACATTTACAAACTGTAAATATATTCAATCTAAAAACTGAATGTATTTTAGAAATGTATAGAAATAATGCTGCTGAATATTGTTTTGTTTTTCCGTATGTGTTAGGTCTATTAAGTAAAAATGCAAATAAAGAAACAATAGATGAAACAGGAGAATTACTTAAAGGTATTGGAGTTTTATCTCAGATTATGGATGATATATTAGGGTTGTTTCCATTACATGTTGAAGATGATAAAAATACTATTTCAGATTTACTATCGTTGAAGAGAACTTATGTGTTAGTTGATTTTTATGATTATATAAAAAAAACAGAGATTAAAAAGATGCTTGAAAAAAATAATTGTACAATTGATGAGGCGAAATCAATTAGATTTGAAATGTTGAAGTCTGGTTATCTGAGCTATTTAGCTCAAGAAATAAAGACAAAAGCAATAAAATTACAAGATAAAGTCAAAATGCTTTCTATTGGTAATGTTTCAAAAAAATACTTAATTGAATTATTAGAAAATAGAATAATTAATAATTGTGAATCAGTAATAAATATTTATGTGGAGAAATAACATGATAAAAGGTTTTGAAACTATTTATGGAAAAGAATTAGAAAAATACAAATATATATCAACTAAATTGTATCATGCAATAAAGAAAATTGGATATTCTGAGTTAAAGGTACCTATTTTAGAACCGGAGACATCTTATTCTGAAAATGTTATTGGGCATTCTCCGTGGCCTGAATGGAATAAAAAAGGATGTTTTTATATATCTGTTCAGGATTATTTAAATACATATGAGGAGGAACCTAATGTTCAGGACAGTTTATTAATTCCAGAAGGTACTGTTTCTGTAACAAGATGGTTAGGAGAACAACTTGATTTAAATAATGGCACAAATCTTCCTATAAAAGTATTTTATAATATGACATGTTTTAGAAATGAAATAATCAAAGGATTAAATGAAAGTAAAAAAAGAGAATTTACTCAATTTGGAGTTGAAATATTAGGGACTTCTCATTTTTTGTCTGATATAGAAATACTATATATACCATATTATTTGTTAAATCAAATTGGAATTGAATCTGATTGGGTTAGATGTAGGATAAATGATATACAGATATTTTCAAAATTATGTGAGGAATCATCTTTTTCTATTGTAGAGAGAACGCAAATCAAAGAGATGTTAGATGAACTTGCAGAAAATAAAGCGGGTAAAAATGTAGATAGATATACAGATAATATTCAAAAAATACATTTATATTTGGAAAAGAAGGAAATAAAGGCTGATGTTCTTGAGAAGTGGGAATATTTATTAAAAAATAAATTAAAATATATTCCAGAGGAGGCTTTTAGAATCTTTGGTAAGGGATATAATGAATTATTTAATAGAATAAATTTAGTTACGCGAATGTTTCAAAATAAAGGATTAAATGTTGAAGTAGACTTATGTGTCATAAGATCACATGAATATTATACTAGTCTTTCTTTTGAAATCGATGTGATAAAAGATTCATTTCTTTTTGTTGAAGTCGGTGGAGGAGGAAGATATGACAAATTAGTGAAACAATTTGTACATAATACTAAAATTGATAGAATTCCAAGTACTGGCTTTGCTTTTGGATTAAACCGTTTAAAGGATATGCTAGAAAAGATGAATATATATCCAGATTCCGAAAATGTTCAAATTGATTTTAATTTCAATCTTTCTGTTAATCCAGACTTAATATTATTGGAAAACTATGAAGATTATATAGATGTTTTTAAAGAAAATATAGAAAAAAGTGGCTCGGATGGATTTTCTTTTTTTTTAGGTAATACTTTAATAAATCAGAAATATATAAGTGTAAATAATAGAATTTTTCCGGAGGATAAACATGATCTCGGTATGTATGATAGTGAAAAATGAGGAAAATCAGATAAAAAAGTGCTTAGATTCAGTCGTTCATTTTGCTGATGAGATTTTGATTGTCGACAATGGTTGTACTGATAGAACTCTAGAATTTGCAAAAAGTTATGAATGTAGGATATTAGATGGAAGGAATTATTTGATTGATGATGCACGTAATCTATATTTAAACAATGCAAGAGAGCCTTGGATATTTGTTATTGATGCGGATGAAATATGTGGCGATGTTAATAGTACTAAATTAAAAACAATGTTAGAAGAAGCTGATAGTGAAATTTGGGCTTTCTCTGTTCAGGTATATGAATATATTGGCCTTGGAAAATGGGCAGAAGTGAGCATGATAAGAATATTTAGAAATAATGGAAAAATACATTATAATAATTCGGCGATTCATTCAACTCTTATTCCTTCAATTATTTCACAGGGAAAAAAAATTTCAGAATCGAATGTTTATCTACATCATATGGATATTTTATTAAAAAATAGGACAAGAAATAAACGTGTTATTTATAGAGAACTACTGAAGAATACTTTGTCTAATTCAGAATTTCAAAAAGAAGATCCTTCTTCATATGAGTTATACTCAATTTTTTTGGCAATGGAGTATGTTTCGATAGAGAATTATAAGAAGGCGGAGGAATTGTTAATTCCAATAAAAGATAACGGAATTTATTATAAAAAATTTGCTTTAATAGGTTACTATAGGCTGAAACTGCTACAAAATAAAATGACTGAACAAGATTGTGAATTGTTATATTCAAATATTGGAGATGGATTATTTGGAGAGGATTTAGATATTGTAGACATTTTAATCAATTTCTATGTTATAAATAACGAATATCAAAAAGCAATAGATTTAATAATAATGAAAAGCGAATATATGAATTTAAGAGCTTCTGATTATATAAATTATTCCTTTTTATTAAAAAGTATTGATTTTGAAAAAGGTAAAGATTTATTGTTATCTGCAATAAAATGCAATCCGTTTTTATGTAATAAAGAAATCTATAAGGATGGGGAGAAACCGAATATTTTTGAACAACAGTCAAATATTTTGACTAGTATAGATTCGGTGTATGCTTTACTCACTTATTATGGATTATCTCACTTAATTAGAAAGGATACATATGAAACTTAATAAATTATCGCAGAGAGGGATGAGAGATATTTTGCCAGAAGAAATGGAAATAAGAAACTATCTCTTAGAAGAAATAAAGAAGACGTATACTTTATTTGGTTTTTGTCAAATCGAAACGCCATGTATTGAAGATATAAAAAATCTTACTGGGAATCAAGGTGGAGAAAATGAGAAAATGATATTCCGCATTTTAAAAAGAGGAGGGAAATTAGATATTAACAATGTATCTACTGTAGAAGAAATTATTGATTGTGGATTACGATATGATCTAACTGTTCCTTTAAGCCGATATTTTGTTAATAATATGGAGATGCTTATCAATCCTTTTAAATCGTTACAGATTGGAAATGTTTGGCGAGCGGAAAGACCTCAGAAAGGGCGATTTAGACAATTTCTTCAATGCGATATTGACATTATTGGCGAAAAGAGCAATATTGCTGAGATAGAATTAATTGCAGCTACGGATTTTCTTCTAAAAAGATTAGACATTCCAGAGTATAAAATATTGATTAACGATAAACGTATTTTAATTGCTCTTACATTATCTGTTGGATTTAAGGAAGAAGAAATAGAAAAGGTGTTGATTTGTATTGATAAACTTGAAAAAATAGGTTTTGATAATGTGAAAAAAGAATTAGAAGATTTAAAGATGGGGACAACTAGAATTGAACATCTATTAAATATATTAAAATGTGATGATAAAAATGTTTCGGAATTTGCAAAAAGAATTGATTGTCAATTTTTGGATAGTAATATAATAACTAATTTAGAAAGCATTATTGAAATGTCAAAGAACATAAATGGTGTAAAAATTGAATTTACTCCAACTCTAGTAAGAGGAATGTCTTATTATACAGGACCCGTTTTTGAAGTGAAGGTAGAAGGATACACGTATAGTGTTGCGGGAGGAGGAAGATATGATGAGATGATTGGCTTGTTTTCCAAAAATTCAATTCCTGCATGTGGATTTTCGATTGGCTTCGAAAGAATAATACAGATTTTAAAAGAAAATAATTTTAGAAACAAAGTGAGTGAGAAAAAAGTTGCTTTATTGACTAACTGTGGTAATGATAAAAACGAACTACTAAAAAAAGCGAGAGAATTAAGGTTACAAGGAAAAAATGTAAGTGTTTTTTTGAAGTCAAAAAATTACAGATTTCAAAAAGAAATATTAGAAAAAAAAGGGTATGACATAATAAGAATAGATTATTAATCTCGGATTGTGTATTTAGTAAGGAGTATCCGTGTATTGATGTAAAATTTTTTTTAGAAAAGATCGACAATATTGGCTACAGGATACGATTGTAAAAGAAGGATATCTATATTCTCCTTCTCCAGGATGGCGAGATAATACTACAAAAGAAAGAATAATGAACGGTAGTTTATATCGCTATGATTTAAATCGAGGTGAAGGAGACTTCTTTAAGCTTGATGTAGAAGGCCCTATGAATACGTTTGATATTGGAGATGATTACTTGGCTGTTACCCATGAACAATCCACGGCTCAACGTTTTGGATTTACCATTTTCAATTATGAAACGTGTCAAAATGAATATATTGATTTAGAACGAGTGGATGTAGAAGAAGTAGTGATGGATATCAAACGTCTAAATGAGAATACACTTTTAGTTCTTACAAGCAAACAATTGTTTGGTTATGATTTGTATACTGGACAAATCACATTCCAAATGAATAGCGATGCTTCTTTCCATATTTGGTTACAATAAAATGTAGAAGAGAAAAAATGATCACGTAAAAGTAGGAGACTACTAGTGATCATTTTTGCTTTTGTTAACAACAGATTTAGGAAGTGTAAAAATTGTTGCTGTTTTAATAATGCATTCCAAACAAATATATTGCATTTCAACCGAATAAGCTTGTTTTTCTTTTCTATGTTGTAATATTGAGTTAACAAGAGTGGTTCGTTTGGTGCCACATAATTCACTGTTTAAGAAAGGTTAATAAAGCATGAAAAAACTTATGTTATTGTTTTCGGAGCTGCTGTTAACAATAGCTCCTGTTAGTTTTATTTACGTTTCTTCTGTAACGCTTAAGGAGGAGAATAGGCTATATTTAGTAAAAAAATATCAGGAATAATGCTTTCGGTTGCTCTTGCTCTTTCTGGATGTGCTTCTCAAGGAATTGAGAAACAAACTGATGAAAAAGAGAATAATACTGTGTTGCAAGATACAACCGAAAAGAAACAAAATAACGAGAAAGAAGAAACAGATAATAATAAAATCGAAGATTCTTCAGACATTTCCAAAAATACATATGAGAAAGAGAATAATGAACAAACTATTGTTGAGATTAAGGAAGATGAACCAATTGTAGAATCAATTTCTAATCCTTTTGGAAGTGGCTATTCAGAAGAAAGAGTGGAACCGAATCCCGGAATATCGTTAACCTCGTATAGGATACCAATTCAACAGAGTGTGCAAGAAAATGGGTATTATTGTGTTCCTGCTTGTTTACAAATGGTTTTGAGAGTTCATGGGATCGAGGTTAGTCAAAGTCAGTTGGCAAAAGAAATGAATACGTCTTCTGTAACAGGAACCGAATATGTGGATCTTCAAAGAATCGTGAATAAATATTGTTTTGGTTCAGAAAATATTAGTGATAATCAACCTGGCTATCATATTCAAAATTTGTCTATTGGAGATAATAGTGCATCGACTTTGAAAACTTTAGAAAATAGAATTCTCATGGATATGGATTCGAATGATCCAGTATTTATTGCCGTAGACCGAGCGTATTTATATCCAAAATTAAGTCATGGAAATCATATGATAATTTTGGTAGGATATTCCGTTTTTACCGGAACAAATACAATTGCCAATTATTATATTATTGATCCAAGCTATGTGGTACAAGATCCAGCCTATGGTGGATTAAAGAATGTAACTCCTGAGGAATTATTGGATGCCATTGCTTACAATGAAGAACCTGCATATATTTGGTAGGATAATTGATTAAAATGATTGATACAGTAACATAAAAGTGCCTTTATTTGGTGACGGTGTCTATGAAATTTGGTCGTGGAGTAGATATCGTCTTTTTTTCGTGTTATCAGAAAATGTGCATAAATAAGCACAAAAAAAGCGGACCTCATTGATATTTGTGGGTCCGCTAAATCTCAAATATGAAAAAACTCATATTTTTAAAGATCTATTTCATCCAATTTTTAGTATCGATCTTTGAATTTTCCGCCATAACTACTTTCTTTGTAGTTAGAAATATAGAGAATGAGTACTACAACCGCCACTATGATGCCAGTTACAATATAGAATGCGTTGGAATCGATTCTTCCGTTTAATAATTGAACGAAAAAGTAGATGAGAACACCTAGCGCTAATCCTATACATCCAATCTGCATAATATTTTTCTTTTTCATGATAATTCTTTTTTCTATAAGTATATTTCTACTTCTAGTATATACTAAAAAAAACAGAGCAATGGGCTCTGTTAATATTTTTTCGCGTGAAAGTAAGTTCCAACAACTTCTTTTTCAATGATTTTATATAAGTTTTCTGGTTTTTCTCCATTGGCGATAATCATATCGCAGTTGTGTTCCATACATAGTTTGGCAGCATTTAATTTTGTCTGCATACCACCCGTTCCAAGCTCACTTCCAGCCCCTCCTGCTAAGCTTAAGATTTCTTCGTCCAATACACGAACTTCATGAATCAATCGTGCATTAGGATCTTTATGAGGGTCGGCTGTATATAAACCATCAATGTCGCTTAATAAGATTAATAAATCCGCTTGAATGTTTGTGGCAACAATAGCGCCTAATGTATCATTATCTCCGACTGCGATTTCGCTAGTGGCAATGGTGTCATTTTCATTAATGATTGGTAAAGCGTTCATTTCTAATAATTTGTATAGTGTGTGTTGGAAGTTTGTACGACGTACTTCATCTTCCAAATCGGCTCCTGTCACTAGAATTTGTGCTACACAATGATTGTATTCGGAAAACAATTTATCGTAGACATACATCAATTCACATTGTCCCACGGCAGCCAATGCTTGTTTCGATTCGACATCGTCCGGTTTTTTTGAAAGATTCATTTTTCCTACACCCATGGCAATGGCACCACTCGAAACCATGATGATTTCATGTCCTTCATTTTTTATATCACTAATGATCTTACATAGTTGCTCCACTCTTCGAATGTTTAATTTTCCTGATTTATGAGTTAAAGTGGAAGATCCAATTTTAATTACAATACGCATGTTTATCACTCCTCAAAGTTCTTTTATTGTACCAAATACAAAACATTTGACATATACCCCTAGGGGGTATAATATACCTACAGGAGGTATCCGTTATGCCCGATTGTTGTAAAATGAAACACCATCCTCGTAGTGAAGAGGAAATCAAGAAAATAAAAAATAGACTTCATCGTATTGTGGGACAAATGAATGGCGTGGAAAAGATGATTGAGGAAAATCGCTATTGTGGTGATATTTTGATTCAAATCAGTGCCATTGAAAAGTCTTTACAATCCATTGGGTATCAGATTTTGGAAGAACACTTAAAATCTTGTGTCGTTGAAGATATTCAAGAAGGAAAAGTGGAAACCATGGATGAAGTGATGAAGCTGATGAAGAATTTGAAATAGGGGTATTGTATGCAGAAACAGTTTAATGTAACAGGTATGACTTGTGCAGCTTGTCAAGCCAATGTCACAAAACGTGTGCAAAAGCTAGATGGTGTCACAAGCTGTGATGTATCTCTTTTAGCTGGTTCTATGAAAGTGGATTATGATGAAGCTTTAGTGAATGAACAAGATATTTGTAAGGCGGTTCAAGAAATAGGTTATGGAGCGAGTGCAAAAGGAGAGAACAAGGAAGAAGAATCTTCGTTTGAAGCCCAGTGGCAAGAGAGAAAGAATCATTTTGAAAAGGAACAAAAGGAGAAGAAACAAAGATTGATTTTATCTTTTGGAATCCTTATTCCATTAATGTATATAGCGATGGGAGAAATGTTCCATCTTCCTATGCCTTCCATATTGGTAGGAATGGAAAATTCATTAATCAATGCGATTACACAAGTTATTTTGGCAGTGATTGTATTAATTGTTCAAAAGAATTGGTTTATTACTGGATTTAAAGCTTTGTCAAAAAGAGCACCGAATATGGATAGTTTAGTAGCCATTGGTTCTGCTGCTTCGTTCTTTTATGGAATTCTTTCTTTGTATCAAATGGCCTATGGCTTTGGGCATGGAAATATGGACATGGTACATTTGGCGAAGCATTCTTTATATTTTGAAAGCAGTGCCATGATTGTCACTTTAGTAAGTTTTGGGAAATATTTAGAATCAAGATCAAAAGCGAAAACGAGTGAGGCTTTAGATAAGTTGATTGATTTAGCGCCTAAAAGAGCAACACTTCTTGTGGATAATCAAGAAGTGGAAGTTAAAACGAGTGATATTCAAGCCGGGGATGTGATTGTGATCAAACCTGGGCAAAGAATTCCAGTGGATGGAACCATTGTTCAAGGAACTGGATATGTGGACCAATCCGCAATTACAGGAGAAAGTCTTCCAGTAGAGAAGAATAAAGGAGATTCCGTGATTTCTGCTACGATGAATGAAAATGGAAGTTTTCTTTTTGTGGCAGAAAAAGTTGGAGAAGATACGACTTTATCACAAATTATTCGTTTGGTGGATGAAGCTGGAAACTCTAAGGCACCCATTGCTCGAGTAGCCGATCAGGTAGCTGGTATTTTTGTTCCAGTTGTCATAGGAATTTCAATAATCACATGTATGATTTGGTTATTGTCTGGCGCTGATTTTAGTTTTGCGATGAACAATGCCATTAGTGTCTTAGTGATTTCTTGTCCGTGTGCCCTTGGATTAGCGACACCTGTGGCAATCATGGTGGCAACAGGAAAAGCAGCCCAACAAGGTATCTTGATTAAATCGGCAGAAAGTTTAGAACAACTGCATTCGGTTGATACGATTGTTTTGGACAAGACAGGTACGATTACGTATGGAAAACCGGTTGTGCAAAGTATTATTTCGTATGGTAGTGAAGATGTTTTGAAATGGGCGGCTTCGATAGAAAAAGGAAGTGAACATCCTTTGGCCAAATCGATTGTGTTTGAGGCTCGTAAGAATAAAGTCCCAACTGTTACAATGGATTCATTTGAGAATGTGTCTGGAAAAGGTGTAAGGTCTCAAAAGGGAAAGGATATTTATTTGGCTGGGAATGTAAAGTTCATGGAAGAAAATGACATATCAGTTAATGATCGAATAAAGCAGGATATGAAAACTTTATCTAGTGAAGGGAAAACTCCTATGTGTTTTTCTAAAAATGGAGATATCTTTGGCTTGATTGCGGTAGCGGATAGCATAAAAAATACATCGGTAGAAGCGATTAAATCTTTTAAACAAAAGGGCATCCAAGTCATTATGTTGACAGGAGACAATGAACTTTGTGCTAGAGCGATTGGTAAACAATTGGGAGTGGATGAGATTATTAGCGATGTGCTTCCGACAGATAAAGAACAAGTCATTCGTTCGCTACAAGAGCGTGGAAAAAAAGTCATGATGGTTGGGGATGGAATTAACGATTCGCCTGCCTTAGCACGCGCGGATGTAGGGGTTGCGATCGGACAAGGAAGTGATATTGCGATTGATTCAGCCGATGTTGTGTTGTTGAAGAGTAGTTTATGGGATGTAAATACGGCAATTGAATTGAGTCATAAGACGATTAAGAACATTAAGGAAAACTTGTTCTGGGCATTCTTCTACAATATGTTGGGAATCCCGGTGGCAGCAGGATTTTTCTATCCGATTTTTGGATGGAAATTATCGCCGATGCTGGGTTCTGTAGCGATGTCATTAAGTAGTGTTTGTGTTTGTACAAATGCGTTAAGATTGCGCTTTTTTAAAGGGAAAAACTGTATTGTAGAAGATGAAATCATAGATTTAAAAATAGAGGAGGAAGATACTATGAAAAAAGAAATGAAGATTGAAGGAATGATGTGCAAACACTGTGTAGCGCATGTCAAAAAAGCTTTGGAAGCTGTAGAAGGTGTTAGTGAAGTAGTGGTGAGCTTAGAAGATAAGAGCGCTGTTGTAGCTTGTGATGAAACAGTAAGTGATGAAGCAATCACAAAAGCAGTAACAGATGCAGATTACGAAGTGATTTCGGTAAACAATCTTTAGAAAAAAAGAAAGAAGCTATTCTAAATAGAGAATAACTTCTTTTTCTTTTAGTGATTTTTGTAGGTCGATCACGCGTTGGTTTTCTGATCCTCGAAATGCCAACATAAGATTTTTTTGTTCCTGAATAAATGGTCCATCGACAAGTACATCGATATAGGATAAGAGTTCATCGGTTACTTCACAATGTTTGCGCCCATATTCCAAAATGTCTTGGTCAAGGATATATCCAGTAAAGGCCCAGATGGTTTTATTTGGATATTCGGATTTGACTTTCTTACATAATTTTACTAATTCTCTTTGGTTTTCTGGTTCAAAAGGTTCCCCACCCAGTAGAGTGATTCCTACGACATAACTTGGTTTTAGAGAATCTAAGATATATCGTATTGTTTCTTCTGTAAATGGTTTTCCATAATTAAAATCCCATGTTTGGGGTTGGAAACAATTCTTACAATGATTTCTGCATCCAGAAACAAACAATGTAGTGCGTACACCTTCCCCATTGGCAATATCAAATGTTTTTATATTTCCATAGTACATAGTCGTTCTCCTTGTCTAAATATTTTCAAAATCCTTACAATTTAGGATTGAAATTTTTATTTTATGTACTACTATTATAAGGTATGAAAAGAGAAGAGTTAGTAAAAAATTTAAAAAAAGAAAAAAATAGTATTTTCGTTTTATTAAAATGGATGCTTCTCGGATGTGGATCAGGATTGCTGATTGGTGCAATTGGTGGCTTATTTGGAAGGAGTATTTCTCTTGTATCTGCTTTTCGAGACGAAAATCCATGGATGTTGTATTTGATGCCAGTGGCAGGAATTTTAATAGTATTAGCTTATAAATTTGATAAGTATAAAACGAGTACAAATCTTGTGTTAGATGGGGTAGAAAAAGGAGAATATGTTCCTTTTCGTATGGCACCATTGATTATTCTTTCAACAATTTTAACGCATACCGTTGGGGGTTCGGCTGGTCGTGAAGGAGCGGCTTTACAACTTGGTGGTAGTATCGGTGGTACGATTGGTAAGTATTTAAAGCTAAATGAATACGATCGTAAAATCATGATTATGGTTGGTATGGGAGCTGCTTTCTCTGCTTTATTTGGAACACCATTAACCGCTACCGTGTTTGCGATGGAAGTGGTAAATGTTGGTATTATGCACTATGCGGCCTTAGTACCTTGTGCTTTTGCGGCGGTGATTGCACGTGATGTATCGGCATGGATTGGTTGTACAGGAGAATCGTTTGAGATTCCTACGCATATCGCTTTTGATGTTGGAGCAGCTACTAAAATTATTATTTTAGGATTCTGTTGTGCATTAATTAGTATGTTGTTCTGTTGGATTTTGCATACTGCGGAACATATCTTCCATGGTAAGTTTAAGAATCCGTTTGTACGAGTATTAGTAGGATCCGCTATTATTATTGGATTGACTTTATTAGTTGGTAGTCGTGCTTATTTAGGAACAGGAATGCATGTGATTGAAGAAGCTGTAGAAGGTCATGCTGTTCCGTATGCGTTCTTATTAAAAATGATTTTTACAGCGGTTACTTTAGCTTGTGGATTTAAAGGTGGAGAAATTGTACCTTCTTTATTTGTTGGGGCAACATTTGGTTGTGTGTATGGACAAATTGTTGGATTAGATCCGAGTCTTTGTGCAGCATGTGCTATGGTTGCGACATTCTGTGGTATGACAAACTGCCCAATTTCTTCTTTATTCTTAAGCTTTGAAATGTTTGGATTTGAAAACATGCCATTCTTCTTGTTTGCGATTGGAATTGGATATCTAGAATCTGGATATTTAGGATTGTATAACAGTCAAAGCATCATGTTCTCTAAAGAAAAATTAGAGTATATCAACGTAAAAACGAATTATGCGGATGCGCATGAATAGATAGTGAAAGTGTTGGCGTGAATGCTGACACTTTTTGTTTGTGTTTTAGTTCGAAAATGTGATTAAGTTAATATTGGTAGTATTAAAGTTAGGTGATTTAAAGTGATAAAAATTTTAGTTTTTGAAGATGATAATAACGATAGAGATGAGTTGATTGGATTATTAAAAGAATTTTTTGAAATTCGAGATATTCAGTATCAGCTTGATTGTTCTGAGGATGAAAATTTTTTAATTCAAAAAAGTATAGCTTACGATTTTATTTTTTTGGATATTGAAGTCAATTTATTAAATGGTATAGAGATTGGAAAGAAAATTCGTGAAATTAATGCACATACGCATATTATTATAGTGTCTTCGTTTCAAAAATATTTGGTCGAAGGATATACAATAGGAGCGGATCGTTACTTTTTAAAACCAATTCAGAAAGAGATTTTTAATAAGGAAATGGAGAACGTTTTAAATCGATATTTCCAAAATGATTTGGGGATAATGGATCCGAAAGTATCTAAAACAAAGATATGGGTAAAGGATATATTGTATGTTGATTTCTCCAATCGAAAGTCTTTTATTAAGCTGGTGGATGGAGAAGATATAAAAACACCATATACTTTATCGTATTGGGAAGAGAAATTAGTGCCTTTTCACTTTTGCCGATGCAATCGATTCTTTTTAGTGAATCTTCATAAAGTGGATTCTTTGAATCGAACACAGGTGATTTTGGAAAATGGAGATGTTTTGGATTTGTCTAGAAAATATCGAGACTCGTTTGAAACGAAATGGATAGAAAGTGTGCAAAGAACGATATGATAGCTGTAATAATAAATAATATTTTAAATCTATTGTTGTTTTGTTTTTTATGCCAATCCGGTTTTGAGGAAAAAAAGAGAAAAGGAATGGGAATTATCATAAGTTTCTTATTTCTGATAGGAATCAGTAGTTTTGTTACATCTTTATCCAATTCGTATTTTCAAGTTTTGATAAGAATTATCTCTTTGTGTTGTTTTTCTTTGTATATGTTTGATATGAGATTTTTGGATTCAATTTTTGTAACTTTGTCTTTAGATGTAAATGTAGGCATTGCTGAATTTTTTGCGGTCCAATTTTGTAGCTTATTAAATGGTGGAAATATTGATTTAAGACTAGGAAGTGTATTTTATACAATATCCTTATTCCTTTCTTTTATTTTGTCTTTATTATTAACGTTGGTCTTTTCGGATTTACTAAAGAAATTGAAAGCGATTGGTAAGATACATTCAAATTATAAATGGATATTACTAATTCTTCCGATTACGGTTTTCTTTCTAATTATGAACATGACGGATTATCTATATGTGGTAGAAAATAGTATAGTGTATATTATTAATATTTCTGTGTTGGTTGTGGCAAATTATGTTACCTTATGGCTTTATATCCAATCGTTAGATTCTCTAAAAAAGGCGGATGAATTACAACGAATTAAACAGAACATACAAGCACAAAATGAGAAACATGAATTAATGGCTAGTCATTATGAGAATAGTTTTTCTTTTTTACACAATTTACTTCACGAATGTGCAAAAATGGAAAATAGTGATACTTCTCAGATAAAAGAAATCGCCAATCGTATTTCAAAAGATATTGTGAAAAAGTTTAATTTGTTCTATACAGATTCGTATCCTCTTAAAATTGTATTGTCACAATATAGTCAAGAACTCGAGAAGCACGATATATTGTTCAATTCAACCGTAACGAATCTATCGGATATCATAGGAGAAGTCGATCAGACATTTATTTTTAGTTGTTTGATTCAAACTGCAATCAATGCATGTACAGAACTGGCCAACCAAAATAAATATATTAATCTGTATTCAAAGAAACAGATGAATGGAATTGTTCTTCAATGTATTTTTACAACCAAAACTGAAAAGAAAATAGATGTAGAATATATAAAATCTAACTATTATGTCATTCAGAAATCTGAATGGAAAGATGGTGTACAAGTAGAAACAATCTTCATAGGAAAAGCCTGAATAGGCTTTTTTTGTATTTCGAACATCGTTTTTGTATTTCGAACAAGCTAAGTTGATTGCTCATAAATGCATGAATATAGTATGGAAAAAAGGGGTATTTCTTATGAAAAAAATTATGAAATTATTATTTGTTCTATTTTTCTTGGTGGGATGTGGAAAAACGAATATGGAGTATTATGATTTTGCGATTGTGGATGCAACGAATATTTCTTATTTTAAGAAAAATGGAGATGTATTAGAAAAAATAGATAGTAAGAAAAGAGACGTAAAAGAAAAAGGATTATGGTTTGTTCCAAATCAGTTTTTTGGCAATGAAAACTATTATTATGGTGTCACGAGTGAAAATATACGTGATAATCTTGCGGTGTATATTGAGAAAATTGACAAACTATCCCATCGTACTTCTAGAACAAAGACTCGAATCTTAGATACAGCTACATTGGGTGAAAATAAGTTTTACACAATCACGAACAATCTAACGAATATGGTAATCACAATTTATAATGAAGATTTGGAATTGGAACAGTCTAAAACCTTGGAAGTAAGAGAGAATGCATATCATTATCCTACCGATTGTATTGAAGTAGATGGATATTTGTATGTGATTTGTGGTTTAGTTTTTGAAGACAAAGAGTATGGTTACAACGAGAATTATCTTTTGAAATTTGATTCCAATTTAAATCTAGTAGAAGAATATGGAATTCCTAAAAATGACGGATCTTTCTTTTCGATGATAAATGTGGGAAAAAGGATATATATGACACTAACATCATCGGGATTAAAAACAGTCAATGATTATGCGGGAGAATACCAAACCGGAGATTCTGGAAATGAGATTTGGGTTTTTGATTTGGAAGAAGAAAGAGTATTGGAAGAGGAAACGATTTCTCTATCGATTTCTTATCCGCACAATATAATCTATGATGAAAAAAATAATAATTTCATTATTGAATCGGGTAGTACGCCTACTTCGCCTAATCATATTTGGGACATCTATAATTTAGATTCGAAAGAAGAAAAAATACTTCCGATAGATTCTGAAAAGAAATTAGAATCCCAGCTACGAGATACATATTGTACTTTTCATGGTGATTGGTATTATGTTGTGTTTGTAGATGAATTGTATGAATATAATGTAAATACGGAAGAACTAAATGTATATAATCTAAATGAGTATGGACTAAGTGAAGCACATACAATATTATTCCCGAAAAGATAGTAAAAAACGCTGGTCAGTGATCAGCGTTTTCTTGTGCAATTAACTTAATACGACGATGTGGTCATTAGCTGGCCAGATAATACATGTTTTTCCAGCAGTGATATCTTCGAAGCTTACCATATTTCTTGTTTTATATGGTTCTACTTGACAGTTTTCTTTTTTGATTTCAAATGTTTGACCGTTTTTAGAAACGATTGTGAAAGTATTTTCTTCGTCTTTTGTTTCTTTGACTTCTACGATAGCTGGCATATCATCTTTTACATTTACTAATAAAATATATGCGTTAGCGATTGGTGGCTCGCTTAAGGACATAGCTTCTGAAACATAAGCTTCTACTTTGCTTCCGATTTGTAATTCGTCAACAAGCATTGGAATTCGTGTTTCCGCATCGATTAGAACGATATATTCAGCAAGGTATAAAATAGTACTTCTTCCTTCGTTTTCAATTGTAACCGCCTTGGCATTTTCTTCTGTAGCAAAATCTGTAATTGTTCCTGTAATTGTTATCATAGATTCTTTTGTTGCCTCTTCATTGTTGATATTTTCTTCTTTAACTTCTTCTTGTGTACTTGATTGACATCCTACACAGCTAAGAGCTAACGTTAATGCACATAATCCTTTTAAAAATTTTTTCATTAAAAAAATCTCCTATCAAGGGAATGTTTTCCCTATAAAAAATATACCATACTATTTTTGGGAAGTTGTTTATTATTTTTGTGAAAATGTGTTATTTTCTTTAAGAAATAATGAAAATATATAGATAAAATATTATCTATAAACGTGATATAATAGTATAAATGGATAATATGTTATCTAAGAGGTAGATATGCAAGAGTATATTTGGGAAACGGCGGAAGAAATTATTTTGGATGTGGCTAAAAGACTAAGAAATGTTCGTAGAAGACGAAAGATATCTCAAGAAGAATTGAGTAGATTAAGTGGTGTAAGTTATGGTTCTATTAAGCGATTTGAGTCTACAGGGCAAATTTCTTTTTTGTCACTAACGAAATTAGCAATGGCACTTGGCTGTAGAGATGAGATTAAAGATTTGTTTACATCCGTTGTGTATTTGGGTATTGAAGAGGTTAGAAGGGAAGGAAATTTACGATAATAAGCAATATATCAATAGTTCTAATCTATTAAATTAGGTGTTTATTTTGAAGTATACGAAAACTATTTTCCATTAAAAAGGGCTAGAGAAAATTCTCTAGCCTGAATTTTTTTTGTTTTTAAAATGTCCTTTAGATTATAGGTCTTTCTATAGATGTAGAACACGTTCTTTGATTTCTTGTGTACGACCTTGGTTCCAGAATTGTGTACCAATATATCCACAAGTACGACGAGCTACGTTCATTGTATCTTGGTTTGTGTTTCCGCAAGAAGGGCATTTCCAAACCAATTTGTGGCTTTCGTCTTGTACGATTTGGATTTCTCCAGTATATCCACATTCTTGGCAATAATCACTTTTTGTGTTTAATTCGGCATACATGATATTTTCGTAAATGTGTTTCATGATCGCAAGAACGGCAGGGATGTTATTTTCCATGTTTGGTACTTCAACATAAGAAATAGCTCCTCCAGGTGATAATTGTTGGAATTGTGCTTCAAATGTTAATTTATCAAACGCATTCATTTCTTCAGTAACGTGTACGTGATAAGAGTTTGTGATATAGTTACGGTCTGTAACACCAGGAATTGTTCCGAAACGATCTTGTAAAGATTTCGCAAATTTGTATGTAGTCGATTCCATTGGTGTTCCGTATAATGAGAAATCAATTCCTTCTTGTTCTTTCCAAGTTGCACAAGCATCGTTTAAATACTGCATAACTTGTAAACCAAATTCAGTTCCGCGACTTTCTGTGTGAGGTACACCAGTCATATATGTAACACATTCGCAAAGACCAGCGTATCCTAAAGAAATAGTGGAATATCCTCCGAATAATAATTTATCAATAGGTTCACCCTTTTTTAATCGAGCAAGAGCACCGTTTTGCCAAAGAATAGGAGCAACATCACTAGGAGTTCCTAATAGACGTTCGTGACGGCACATAAGAGCGCGTTTACACAATTCTAATCGTTCGTCCATGATCTTCCAGAATTTATACATATTTCCTTTAGACGAGCATGCAACGTCAACTAAGTTTAAAGTAACAACTCCTTGATTAAAACGACCGTAGTATTTAGGTTTTCCTTCTTTGTAGTTTAAGGCGTTGGCAACGTTTCCTAAGTTCTTTGTTGATTTATCTGGTGTTAAGAAAGAACGACATCCCATACATGGATAACAATCACCTGTTTCATAAGCAGAAACTTTTAGTTCTTTCATTTTCTTTTCAGAAATGTAATCTGGAACCATACGTTTTGCCGTACAACGAGCCGCTAATTCAGTTAAGTGGTAGTATTGTGTTCCTTCATCGATGTTGTTTTCAGAAAGTACATAAATCAATTTAGGGAAGGCTGGTGTAATCCATACACCTTTTTCATTTTTAACCCCTTGAATACGTTGTTTTAAAACTTCTTCAATAATTAATGATAAGTCATCCCGCAATTGTCCTTCTTCGACTTCGTTTAAGTACATAAATACAGTTACGAAAGGAGCTTGTCCGTTTGTAGTCATAAGAGTGATGACTTGGTATTGAATCATTTGAACACCTTTTTCAATCTCACGACGAACGCGGATTTCGGCAATCTTATTAATTTCTTCTTGGGTAGCAGGCATATTTAATTGTTCAAACTCTTCTTTGACTTCTCGACGAGCTTTTTGACGAGAAACTTCGACAAAAGGAGCTAAGTGAGAAAGTGTAATACTTTGACCACCATATTGGCTAGAAGCCACTTGGGCAATAATTTGTGTGGCAATATTACATGCAGTTGAGAAGCTGTGTGGTTTTTCAATCATTGTTTCGCTAATAACTGTACCATTTTGAAGCATATCATCTAAATTGACTAAACAACAGTTGTGCATATGTTGTGCAAAATAGTCGGAATCGTGGAAGTGGATAATTCCTTGTTCATGAGCTTCAATAATGTCTTGTGGAAGTAAGAATCGTTTTGTGATATCTTTCGAAACTTCTCCAGCCATATAGTCACGTTGTACACTGTTTACTAATGGGTTTTTGTTCGAATTTTCTTGTTTCACTTCTTCGTTATTTCTTTCTAATAAAGACATGATTTGTTGATCGGTAGAGTTTGCTTTGCGAACAAGAGCACGTTCATATCGATACGTGATATAGTTGTGAGCTACGGCAAAATATTTTTCGCGCATAATTTCTGTTTCAACCATATCTTGGATTTCTTCAACATTCGGTAATCGTTTTAATTCGTTAATACGTTTTTCAACCAAATGAGCAATATTGCTGATTGTAGCTTCACTCATTTGAGAGTGTGTAGTAGCTTTGTTGGCTTTAGAAATAGCATTAATAATCTTCTGAACATCAAATTCTACTTCTTCACCGCTTCGTTTAATGACTTTCATAATTGCACTCCTTTTCTTTTATATTAAAAGTATTTTCCCCTTTATTTTCTGATTCTAGTAAATCTTAAAATAGTTGATATTTCAACTATTTTGCTCTAGGCACTAAGAGTATAGTCATAAATTCTTTTTTTTCAAGCTTGAATTTTAAAAGGAATACCCCTTGTACTATAAATAAGATACCTTTCAACAAAAGTTTTTTTGTCAATCTTTTTGTTTAGAAATATCGTACTTTTTAAAATGACATTGGTGATGTCAATAGAAAAGAATAATGATAGAAAAGAGTGATGTCTGGGCACAAGAATATAATGAAAAAAAGTGGTCTATTTAACCACTTTTGTGAATGATGTTCCTTTTATTTTGACTGTTGTTTCGCTTTTATTGAAAAAATCATAGTACATATATTTTGTGGAAGTATAAGATTCTTCTGGGATTTCTGAATATTCTTTATAAGAATCTCCGTCTTTTTTCTTATATTCTGAAGTGAAATCAACGCCTCCACTTTCATAAGTTTCGTTTTCGTTTTCAAAACATTGATTTTGAGAACAAACCATATCTTCGTGGATAACTCCTTTTTGGATATAAGAAATTACATCACCTTCGTATTTTATATAATATGTAGTACCATCTTCGTCGATATGAAGTTTTTTATTGTCTTCGCTTTCCCAATCTCCATTTAAAGCTAAGCGAACTTCTTTTTTCTCTTCAAAACGTTGTTTTTGAAGATCTTGAAGGAAATGATAACCTTTCAAAATAAGAGGTGGTGCTAATACAAGACCAGTAAAGAATACAATAGTTACTGAATATTCTTTTAAAGTTTGTCCTAATGTTTTTTTCTTTTTTGCTTCTGTTTTCTTTTCTTCTTTATTTTTTAAATATTCATCAACGTTTATTTCTTTTTT
Source organism: Bacillota bacterium (assembly GCA_030526175.1). Taxonomy (GTDB): domain Bacteria; phylum Bacillota_I; class Bacilli_A; order Erysipelotrichales; family Erysipelotrichaceae; genus Floccifex. Next base: position 542 of record JAUNDJ010000050.1, on the reverse strand, counting down.
TTCTTCTTTTTCAACTTGTGTTTCTTTTTTTAATTGATCAATTTGTTCTTGAAGTTTCTTTTGTGCATCCAATGCTTCTTGAAGCTGCTTTTGAAGCTCTTCACTTGATAATTGATTATCTTTATTATTATCGTTTTCCATATAAATCACCTGTTCTAATACTAATACTATAGTAAGTATTATATACATATATAAAAAAATATTCAAAAAATATAAAAAAAGAAAAAAATTTAAAAATATTTTTTTGATAAATACAGAGAAAAAAGGTGATTTTTATCAAAAAAAATTAAAAAAATCCTAGATTTCTAAAATGCTTGTAAAGCCCTTATTTATGGGTTTTTATGAATGTTTGTGAAGGGCTGGAAATACTGTTTTAATAAAAAAATAAAAAAAATTTAAAAAAAGTGTTGCATATATTCTAGAAGGATGGTATATTAAATGGGCACTGATGAGGTGCTAAAAAACAAAAACAAAAAAACAACAAACGATGCGCCCTTAGCTCAATTGGATAGAGCGTTTGACTACGGATCAAAAGGTTATGG
>JAUNDJ010000153.1 GCA_030526175.1 Bacillota bacterium | reverse complement strand
CGGTGGTGTGAGAGGTCGGAATTTCACGTTATAGTGAAATTTCTCCTACTCGATTAAGAAAAGGTTAAGAAAGAATAAATCGTGTCTTTAGGTTTCAAAGATATTCTATAGATGTAAAAAGGAAGAAAAAAGAGGAGAGATAAATATGAAACAATTAAATGAAGAAATGTTAGTAAATGTAGCTGGTGGAGATTATGGAGATCAGAATATAGAAAAAGAAACAGGAAAACCATTGTATCAAATTGGTGAACAAGTGGAATGTTATAAATTAGTGGCGAAAAACTCCTTAGTTTACTAAGGCGATGAAAGCCACTTTTATTTATTGTTTTAAACATATGAAAGATATATAATATATGTAATAGTAACTTGCTTGTGAGGTGTTAATAATGGGACGGCCAAGGACTAATAATGTACAGATTAATATCGCAATTCCTGCAGAATGGAAGAAGGAATTGGAAAATCTTGCCCGGATCTATTCGGTTGAGGAAGGTAGAACGGTAACCTTTCTTGAACTGATGAGAAGGGGTATACAGGAGAAATATCAGCTGGGAGAAAAGATAAAGGATGAGTAAAGGTTACCATAGCGCTTCTCATTGTAAGTATCTGACACAGTACCATTTCATCTGGTGTCCTAAATTCAGGTTTCCTGTTTTAAAGGATGGTGTGGATGATGCACTTAAACAGATACTTTACGGTATATGTGATCGGTATGGATATATTATTAAAGCTCTTGAGGTCATGCCCGACCACATCCATATTTTTATAGACTGTCCTCATACAGTAGCTCCTAGCGATATCGCAAGAACGCTTAAATCAATAAGTGCTGTAGAACTGTTCAAGGCATATCCTGAACTGAAACGATTCTATGCACGATGTGGACGATTATGGTCCAATGGATACTTTGTATCGACGATTGGACATATAAGCGAAGATACAGTTAGAAGATATATAGAGGAGCAGACACATGAAGGCAGAAAAGGAACTTCTTAAATCATATCGTAAACAATCAAACAGGCATGTTCTTGTTCTTGAGACGGACCTTTCGTTTCCGAACAGATGTGCCTTTTTTCACTGCTCTGATCTTTTGAGAAAAGCTGGCAATGAACTTGCTGGTATTATGAATAAAAACTATAAGCAGCTTACCAGAACTAAGAAATATAAAAAACTGCTTGAACTGTATGGAAAAGCGGAAAAGAAAGAGAAAAAGAATATAGCTTTACAGCTGAACGATATGCAGAAACAATATAATGTCACATGGGATTTTTGCAGAAAATCGATGATTCCTATTGGAAAGAAGTATGGTATTGAATCTATATTTGCTCTAACCAGGGCAGAGGATGTATGGAGAGGTTTAGAAAAATGTCTTTATCAAGAAGGAAAACGTCTTCACTTTTCTAAAAGAGGAGATCTTCCCTGTATACGTGCCAAGCAGATGAATAGAGGAATCGTAATATCAAATGTTGATAATAAATTACGTTTTAAATTCAATGGGATTCAGTTTGGGATTCTAATTAAAGATAGATTTGAAAGAGAAGAAGTAGAAGCAATCCTTCATTATTTAAACAATGCAGATGAAATTGATTCAAAGGCAGCTAACGGTTTCTGTGAAAACACATATCGTCCATGTTACGCTTCTATTGTATGTAAGAATATCAGAGGAAAACTAAGGGTATATGTACATATCACTGTTGAAGGAAGTACGAAGCCGAAATATGACCGATATGGAAACAAGAAACATAGACTTGGAAAAGGGATTGTAGGATGTGATATTGGCACTCAGACTATTGCCTATACAAGTGATATGGAAGTTGGTCTTAAAAATCTTGCGGAAAGAGGAAGTTCTATATCAAAAAATGAAAGACGGGAACGCCTTCTTTACAGAGCTATGGACAGATCCAGAAGAGCAAATAACCCAGATAACTATAATGAAGATGGAACCATTAGAAAAGGAAGAAAGAAATGGATCAATTCTAATCGATATAGAAAACTTAGAAAGAAACACAAGGAATTGTGTCGAGTAAATGCGATCAATAGACATCTTTCAATCCATGAAGATATAAATCATATACGAAGTCTTGGCGATGTGTTTGTGACCGAAGTAAAAAATGCGAAAAAACTCCAGAAGAGAGACAAGAATGGAAAGAAACGATTTGGAAAATCAATAAAAAATCGATGCTGCGGATATTTTCAGCAGCAGGCTGAATATAAGTTCAAAACCTATATAGAAGTATCGAATGAATATAGAGCAAGCCAGTATGATCATACGGCGGATGAATATATAAAAAAGAAGCTATCCCAGAGAATGTATAAGCTGGGAGATGGAACTATCGTCCAAAGAGACTGGTATTCATCCTATCTTCTATACTGTATCGACCTTGAAACAGGAAAAATAGATAAAAATAAATGTATTAATTTATTTAAAGAACAATATGCCAAAGAAAAGGACATAATTGAAAAAATCAAAAAGAATCGTATTAAAGTATTAAACAGTGGAATTCGAATTTCATAAAAAAAGATAAAAGAGAAGGGAGACTGACTATGCTCCCTGTGGAAACACGAATACAATCGCTAATGTGGTCGATGGACTGCTTGATTGTAAAGTTCGCTGCTCTGGCAGAAAGGTAGATATCCAAAGTCTGAAAATGATGTACGATATCTATAGAATGCCATCAGTTAGAACCTCCATGGCTTGCCATGGGGAGTAGTCAGATCGATATTTTCCATATTACAACTTTAACTGGAATCATTCTAGATATTCGTAAATTATCAAGTGGAAGCTTTGAATACTTAGTGGAAATTGAAGGACATCGTCAATGGTATATGACAGCCGATATCGAAAGAAAAAAATAGCGACTATTAAGAAATAGTCGTTTTTTTCATAGAAAAAGAGAAGATATCATTAATCTTCTCTTTTGGATAATTCGGTTAATTCAAAACGATACGTTTGTTCTACTTCAGGATACTTATTATGATCGACTTCACTGGCAAACATATCATATGGTCGAATGTATACACCATAGTCTCCATATAGAGCTTGGTAGACAACGTAGCGTTCCATGGTTTCTGAATGTTTGGCAATGTTTAATACGTAGTAATAGTTTCCTTTAAAGTGTTTATAAATTCGATGAACACGTGTATTTGTTAATTTAAAACTGTCCAATTTCAGTTGGAAATCCAATTGAAAATT
>JAUNDJ010000049.1 GCA_030526175.1 Bacillota bacterium | reverse complement strand
CATTTTTATGTACTCCTCCGATTGTCATTAAATAATTAACTTAATGACATTGCAAAATCTGTTCCTTTTTTTCATTATAAATGTAATTCTTCTTTTACTAGAGCAGCCATTTTTTCAATTCCAATTGGGACTGGAATATATGCTTGTGGTGGAATTTGTGCAATCTGCATTCCATTTTTGTCAGCACAATCTTTCAACATTTTAAAATACATTTTTGTTTGTGGAGAAATCAAATATAAGTCAAAAGTTTTATTTTCAATTTCAACTTTTCCACCTTGAGTTCCTCTTGCTTCCATGTGGATATCATATCCTTGTTTTCTCAATAATTCTTCTGTTTTCATAGCAATCATTGAACTAGACATTCCACCCGCACAAATAATTAACGCTTTTTTCATTTTGAATACCTCCTATGCGCTTTTTATGAACCGAATCAAAGCATGATAAATAAAATTATATGTACTATTCACCATATCTTTGCGCTCAATCAATTTCCATAACAATGAACCTGATTCTGTTTTTACTGGTCCGTTTTCTACTATTTCTGAAAAGAAAGTATTTGTATCGTATAGAGCAACTGGATTAATCCCTTGTTTAAAAGCTAAACACTCTAAAAATGCCCAATAATAATATTTTTCTTTATATGTGTTTGTGAAAGCTGGTGGAATATATCCAAATGCATCTTTATACATCTCATCAACTATATCTTTCTCATTCTTATGTGGATAATTCAGGTTTTTCACGAAATCTTCAAATCGTCGAATTATCGATTCTTCCTCTTTAGAAAAGGTATAGAAAAATCCATAGAACCGTCCTAAGTGTTTCATAGTTTCTAAATATCCGGTTCTGAACGAACGTAATCCATTTTGATTATCAAAATCAAGAAAGTTCCCAATTTGAAGAATTGGTTCAATAATTTGAACATTGATATCTTGATATTCTTTTTCTTTGAAAATACCTGGTGCTCTAAAACGAATCGCTAAAATATCAGAAGCGCCTAACTCAATAGCTAAGTCTATAGGAACATTGTCGCTATATCCTCCATCCATATACTCTTCACCATTTAGAGCAATCATTGGCATAGCCGGAAAACAAGCTGCACTCGCAAAAATAATATCTTGAGCCATTTCCTCTGTCATGTCTTCCTTTTTCCAAGCAACGCCTTCCATTTTCTTTACATTAAATGTCATACAACCATAATCAACATCTGATTCTATAAATTTTTCATAATCAAACATATCTTTATAAGCATTTCGTAAAGGTGTGATATCCGTTCCTTTTTCTTCTACTGCTCGAGTAATAAAATTATGTATTTTATTTGCATCTTCAATAAAAGAACCAATATTATCTGGTAATTCAAAAAATCCTTCCATCACTTTTTCAGGAGAAAGATCGTACACAAAATCAACTAGAGGATCTAAATTATCTTGAACAACCATTGCACCTACTAGAGCACCAATACTAGTCCCTGTTACAACATCAAAATGGATTCCACATTCTTTAAAAGCCTGACAAGCACCGATTTCAAAACAACCTTTTGCTCCTCCACCACCAAGAACTAATCCTTTTTTTAATATCTTTGTCATGTGCTTATTATAGCACTCTCTAAATAAAATAAAAAGAAGCCACATTGTAGCTTCTTAATAGTAAATTTTAGTGTTTGAAGTGACGTTTTCCAGTGAATACCATTGTAACACCATATTTGTTACAAACATCAATAGATTCTTGGTCACGAACAGAACCACCTGGTTGGATGATTGCAGTTACGCCTGCTTTAATAGCCGCTTCAACAGTATCTCCAAATGGGAAGAATGCATCGGAAGCTAATACAGAACCTTCTGATTTTTCACCAGCTTGTTCAATCGCAATTTTTGCTGCTCCAACACGATTCATTTGACCAGCACCAACACCAATTGTCATATCGTCTTTTACTAATACAATTGCGTTAGATTTTACATGTTTTACAACTTTCCATCCAAATAACATTTGACGAATTTCGTCTTCTGTTGGTTTACGATTTGTTACACAACGTAAATCTTCTTCTGTTGTAACATCTGTATCTGCTTCTTGTACTAATAATCCATCGTTTACGTTTGTATATTTCATAGAGTTTGATGTATTTAATGTAGTATCTAATTTCATTAAACGGATATTTTTCTTCTTAGTTAAAATTGCCAATGCTTCATCTGAGAATTCTGGAGCAATGATGATTTCTAAGAAGATTTTCGCTAATTTTCCAGCTAAGCTAGCTTCTACCTTACCATTTAAGGCAACGATTCCACCGAAGATTGATACTGGATCGGCTTCATAAGCTTTATCCCAAGCTGCTTCAATATCTGCACCAATACCTACTCCACAAGGATTCATGTGTTTTAATCCAACAGCTGCAAATTGTCCTTCAAAATCTTTTAAGATTTCAATAGCTGCATTTCCATCTTGGATATTGTTGTAAGATAATTCTTTACCATGTAATTGTTCTGCATTTGCTAAAGAGTATTTAGGATTCATACCTTTGTAGAAAGCTGCTGCTTGGTGAGGGTTTTCTCCATAACGTAAGTCTTGTACTTTATCAAAAGTAATTGTCATGCTTTCAGGGAATTGTTCACCTGTTTTCTTTGTTAAGTAATCCGCAATCATTGCATCATAACGAGCTGTATGACGGAATACTTTAGCCGCTAATTTTTCACGAGTATCTAAAGTTGTTTCTCCACTTGTTTGAATTTCTTCTAATACTTTTGCATAGTCAGCTGGATCACAAATTACAGGAATGCTTTGGTAGTTTTTAGAAGCACTACGTAACATACTTGGCCCACCGATATCAATGTTTTCGATGATTTCTTCGTGACTTACACCTTCTTTTTGAACAGTTTCTTTAAAAGGATATAAGTTAACACATACTAAATCGATATAATCAATTCCTAATTCTTGAATTTGAGCTACGTGATCTGGATTTGAACGAACACAAAGTAATGCTCCGTGAACATTTGGGTGTAATGTTTTTACACGACCATCCATAATTTCTGGAAAACCAGTTACATCGCTAATTCCAATTGTTTTGATTCCAGCTGCTTCTAAAGCTTTTTTAGTTCCACCAGTCGAAATAATTTCATATCCACAATTTACTAATCCTTGTACAAATTCTACAAGATTTGTTTTATCAGAAACACTAACTAATGCTCTTTTCATAAAATCCTTACCTTTCCTTCTTCTACTACAATTTTTCCATCGCAATACAATTGTACGACTTTTGGTAAAATTTGATGTTCAATTTCTAATACTCGTTTTTGAATATCTTCAGCATTGTCCAAATCTGCAATAGATACAGCTTCTTGCCAAATAATCGGACCGCCATCCACTTCTTCACTCACAAAGTGAACCGTTGCTCCACTTACTTTAACACCTCTTTTTACGATAGCTTCGTGTACATGCATACCATACATTCCTGGACCACAGAATGAAGGAATTAAAGATGGATGAATATTAATGATTTTATTTGGATAGGCTGCAATTAATTCTTCACCTAAAATAGCTAAATAACCAGCTAATACAATAAAATCAATTTTTTCGTCTTTTAATTTATTTAAAAGTTCTTTTTGATCTTTAATTACAGCGGTAGGGATACCCGCTTTTTCGGCACGAGCCAATCCCCCCGCTAATTTACGATTGGAAACAACCAATGCGATTTCTCCATTGATATTATCTCTATAATCGATGATGGATTGTAAGTCTGTTCCTCCTCCTGAGATAAGAACAGCAAGTCTTAACATAATTCGACTCCTTTTTCTCCGTCTACGATTTCTCCAACGATGAAGCATTTATCTCCAGCTGCTTCAATAGCTTTCATAGCTGTTTCTACATCGTCTTTATTTAAAGCGATAACCATACCTAACCCCATATTGAATGTGTTATACATCATTTGTTCTGCGATTTCTCCATTCTTTTGGATTAATCCAAAAATTGGAGGGATAGGATAGCTGTCTTTTTTAATGATAGCTTTCGCATTTTCTGGAAGCATACGAGGAACATTTTCGTAGAATCCTCCACCTGTAATGTGAGAACATCCTTTTACTTTCACACCAGCATTTTTGATATTTTTCATCGCTTTTACATAAATGCGAGTTGGTGCTAATAATGCGTCTCCTAAAGTTGTTCCTAATTCATCATAGTAAGTTTCTAAAGATTCTTTTGTGATATCGAATACTTTACGAACTAATGAGAATCCGTTTGAGTGAACACCGCTAGAAGCGATACCTACTAAAACATCTCCGCCACAAATTGTAGATCCGTCAATGATATCTTTTTTATCAACAACACCTACTGTGAATCCAGCTAAGTCATAATCATCTTCTGGCATTAATCCTGGGTGTTCTGCTGTTTCTCCACCAATTAGGGCACATTCACTTTGGATACATCCTTCTGCTACACCTTTTACGATTGTTGCGATTTTTTCAGGATAGTTTTTTCCACAAGCGATGTAGTCTAAGAAGAACAAAGGTTCTCCTCCACTACAAGCCACATCGTTTACACACATTGCTACTGCATCAATACCGATTGTATCGTGTTTGTCCATAACCATGGCTAATTTTACTTTTGTACCACAACCATCTGTTCCAGATAATAATACTGGTTCTTCCATGTTTTTGATTGCACTTAAATCAAAAGCACCTGCGAAACCACCAAGACCACCTAATACTTCTGGTCGCATAGTTTCTTTTACGTGTTTTTTCATTAATTCTACTGATTTATATCCGGCTTCAATATCGACACCGGCTTTTTTATAATCCATTGCCATTGTATTTCCTCCTATTTGTGTGTAAAGAATTTAACACCATTTGTAAAGATGTCTTGATCTTTGTTTCCAGCAATGTTTTGGAACAATCCATCTTCCCAACGTTCACTGTGTCCCATTTTTCCAAAGATGTGTCCATCTTCAGAGAAGATACCTTCAATAGCCATATATGAACCATTGATGTTGTCTAAACCGTCCATTGTTGGAACACCATCTTCATTTACATATTGTGTTGCCACTTGACCATTTGCGATTAATTTTTCTAATACTTCTTTACTTGCCACAAATTTACCTTCTCCATGGCTCATTGCGATACTGTGCATTTCTCCAGGAGTCATACCTGCTAACCAAGGAGATTTGTTTGAAGTAATACGAGTACGAGCGATATGAGAAACGTGACGGTTAATATTGTTACGGAATAATGTTGGATTTTCTTCATTTAATCCAGCAATATCTCCATATGGTAATAATCCAGATTTAATTAAAGCTTGGAATCCGTTACAAATTCCTAAGATCAATCCATCGTTTGCACGCATTGTGTCGATGGCTGCCGAGATTTTAGGGTTACGTAATACGTTGGCAATAAATTTACCAGAACCATCTGGTTCATCCCCACTACTGAATCCACCAACAACCATTAAAATTTGTGCTGTTTCAATTTCAGCAGCTAATGTATCAATTGAACGTTGAATATTTTCTACTGTTAAGTTATTAAATACAACTTGTTTTACTTGTGCACCTGCACGTTCAAATTTTTGTGTTGTATCGTATTCACAGTTTTGTCCAGGGAATACTGGAATAACTACTTTTGGAACATCCACTTGCACTTTTGATTGAGGAACTTCTTCGTTACATAATGGTGTATCACAAGTTTCTTTTCCTAAATCTGTGTGCATTGGATATAACTTACCATAACGTTTTGTCCAAGCATTCAATGCTTCATCCATAGTTACAGTTTCATCGTTGATTACGATTTTTCCATCTTCATTCAAGATACCGATTAATGTGAAGTGTGGATCTTGAATTGTTTCTGTTGCTTCTACAACTAAAGAACCAATATTGAATCCATATGGATCTTCTTCTGTTTGAATCGCAACACCCATTTTGTTTCCAAATGCCATTTTAGAAACCGCATAGGCGATACCACCAAATTTAACAGCCGAAGCCGCAACAATTTTCTTATCTAAAATGTATTTACGAACTGTTGTAAAGTTGTCTTTTAATTGTTCGTAGTTAGGAACCATACCTTCTAATGGATTGTGTTTTACTAAATAAACATAGTTTGCCGCTTTTTTGAATGAAGCCGAAACGATATTATCTACTTTTTCTGTTGTAATGGCGAAAGAAATTAGAGTTGGAGGTACGTGAATGTCTTTGAAAGTACCTGACATACTATCTTTACCACCAATTGATGGTGTTTCAAAAGCCATTTCTGCATCAATCAATCCTAATAATGCTTGGAAAGGATTTCCCCATTTGCTTGGAATATTTGATACTCTTTCGAAATATTCTTGGTTTGATAAACGACAAGTAGCCCAGTTTGCACCTAAAGCTGTAATACGAGCTAAGGCTTCAACTACCGAATAACTTGCTCCTAAATATGGAGAGTATTTTGATAATTTTGGATCGTATCCATAAGTCATTACCGAACAAGTGTTTGTCATACCGAATACTGGTAATTTTTGTACAGAACCTTCTTCAGGTGTTAATTGATATTTTCCTCCAAAAGGCATTAATACTGTACTTTTTCCGATTGAAGCATCAAACATTTCGGCTAAACCAATTTGGCAAGCTACGTTTGGATCGTCTAATGTTTCTAATAATGTTGTATTCTTTTTATCAAATGGTTTTTCGTCATATTCACTTTCTGTGACTTCAACAACTTGGTGTTGACGAACACCGTTTGTATCTAAGAATGCACGAGACATATCTACGATAGTTTCTCCACGGAAGTGCATTACTAAACGATTTGTATCTGTTACTGTAGCAACTTTAATTGTATCTAAGTTTTCTTTATATGCTTCAGCTTTGAATGCTTCAAAATCTTCAGCTGCAATACAACATGCCATACGTTCTTGCGATTCGGAAATAGCTAATTCTGTTCCATCTAATCCTTGATATTTTACTGGTACCGCATCTAAGTTGATATCCAATCCATCAGCCAATTCACCAACGGCAACCGATACCCCTCCAGCACCAAAGTCGTTTGCTTTTTTGATCAAACGAGTACAGTTTGGATTGCGGAATAAACGTTGTAATTTACGTTCTGTTAAGGCGTTACCTTTTTGTACTTCGGAAGAACATTTTTCTAATGATGTGTCATTGTGTTCTTTTGAAGAACCTGTAGCACCACCAATACCATCACGACCAGTTGCTCCACCAATCATAACAATGATATCTCCTGGTTGTGGTTTTTCACGTTTAACATGTGATTTTGGAGCTGCACCAACAACAGCACCAACTTCCATACGTTTTGCGACATATCCATCATCGAATACTTCTTCTACGAAAGTAGTAGCTAAACCAATTTGGTTACCATATGAAGAGTATCCGTGAGCTGCTGTTTTACTAATTTTTGATTGAGGCAATTTGTGTTCTAATGTTTCAGAAATAGGTTTTGTGATATCTCCAGCTCCTGTTACACGCATTGCTTGGTAAATATAAGAACGTCCTGAAAGAGGGTCACGAATGGCTCCACCAATACAAGTACTTGCTCCACCAAAAGGTTCGATTTCTGTAGGGTGGTTGTGTGTTTCGTTTTTGAACATCAATAACCAAGTTTGATCTTCTCCATTCACATCAACAGTTACTTCAACCGAACAAGCATTGATTTCGTCACTTACTTCCATATCGTCTAATTTACCAGTTTTACGTAAGTATTTTCCGGCGATAGTCGCCATATCCATTAATGTTTGTTCTTTTTTACCACCATGAGTTTTTTCACGAAGTGCCAAATATCTTTCATAAGATTCTTGAAGTTGAGTATTTAAAGTTTCAATTTTGAAATCTACTTTGTCTAAAACCGTTTCAAAAGTTGTGTGACGACAGTGATCTGACCAATATGTATCTAATACTTTTAATTCTGTCATTGTACAATCACGTTTTTCTTCGTTTTTGAAATAGTTTTGTACGTGTTCGATATCAGCTTGGCTCATTGCCAATCCTTCTTTTTCACGAAGAGCACTTAATTCTTCCACACTCATAGAAATAAATCCTGTGATTGTTGGTACTGGTGCTACTTCTACATCTTGGTTATCTTCTAATACCGATAAATCTTTTACTCTTGCTTCTACAGGGTTAACAATATAGTTTTCGATTTTTGCGATTTCTTCGTCCGAAACGTTTTCGAATACTAATAATGTTCCTGAGTGAATTGTTACGGTTTGTTTATTGTTAAGAAGCATCAAACATTGCATCGCACTGTCTGCACGTTGATCGTATTGTCCAGGTAAATATTCATACGCCAAATATTTTTTTCCTGTTAAATCCACATCATCAAATACAGTATCGGTTACAACTTCGCTACAAACGTTCACTTTTAATAATTCGATGTCGTTTTCATCGGCATTGAAAATGTCATAGATGTTGTAACGAGTGACAGAAAAGTCATCTCTTAACGAAAGAGATTCTTTTAATTCTGCACCTAATGATTCACTTTCCACTTGGAATTGTGGTTTTTTTAGAACGAAAATTCGAGTGTTCATTTTTTTCTCCTTATTCTACATATGAATCAGCTAAAATTTTTTCAGCTTGAGCTTGTTTAAATTCTACAATTTTTTGTTGCAAAGCTTTATCTGCCAATCCCATCATTTGGCAAGCTAAAATAGCAGCATTTTTTGCTCCTGCTTTTCCAATCGCAACGGTTGCCACAGGCACACCACTAGGCATTTGAACAGTACTTAATAAAGAATCCATTCCTCCTAATGCACTTGTTTGAATAGGAATTCCGATAACTGGTAACGGAGTGCTACTTGCGATTACTCCAGCTAAGTGCGCTGCACCACCAGCAGCCGCAATAATAACTTGAATTCCGTTTTCAACGGCTTTTTCACTAAGTTCTAACACAGCGTTTGGGGTACGGTGTGCAGATAATACGCGAACACTGTATTCAACACCAAATTCATCTAGTTGTTGCATACATCCTTCCATGCTTGGTAAATCACTACGTGATCCCATCACAATCAATACTTTTGTACTCATGTTTTAATCCTTCCTTTTTTAAATTAAAAAAGGCGTATCCTTTTTTGACACGCTAAAAAAAGAACTATTATTAATAAGTTTTTTGAATCTTGTTAAGACCATAACTAAGACCTCCAAAAATCTTCTAGTTCCTTTGAACAAATCAATATTACAAGGTTTTTATTGTCATTTCAATACATTCAGTTAAATTTGCTCTAAGTGTTACAAATTCAGACAATTATAGAACCAAAAAAGATGTAATAAAAAAGTAAGTAGAAAACACTTACTTTTTACTAACAATATTTGACAATTCTTTGAAAATAGAATTTTCAGGGATTTGCCCTCGAACACGTGATACTGGATAAATGTTTGTATGTCTTCCAATAACAGTTCCTGGGTTTAATACACTGTTACATCCTACTTCAACATAGTCACCAAGCATTGCCCCAAATTTTTTTAATCCTGTTTCAATTTGTTCATTATTAATATTGTCTTTTACTACAACCAATGTTTTATCACTTTTCACATTGCTTGTGATAGAACCAGCACCCATATGTGATTTGTATCCTAAAATAGAATCTCCTACATAATTATAGTGTGGCACTTGGACATTATCGAATAAGATAACATTTTTTAGCTCAACGCTATTTCCTACTACACAATTTTTCCCAACTAATGCGCTTCCTCGCACAAATGCACAATGACGTACTTCTGTACCTTCACCAATGATACATGGCGCTCCTAAATAAGCACTTGGAAAAACAGTTGCATTTTTATGAACCCAAACATTTTCACTCACTTCATCATATTCATCCCCTAATGTTTTTCCTAAATCGATGATAAATTCTTTTATTCCTTTTAAGGCTTGCCATGGATATTCATATTGAGATAAATATTCTTTCGCTAACGTATGATCTAAATCATATAAATCTTGAACAGTATACATATTCCTACCTCCTAAACTCGAAACTATTTTAGCATAATAGAACACTATATTCACACCAACGTTACAAATGTCATTAAGTTTCAGAAAAAGTAGACAAGCAATTAAGTTTGATGGATAATAAAACTATGATTAATACAGTGTTATTTGATATGGACGGATTGTTAATTGACAGCGAAGTATTATGGGCAAAAGTGTTCCAAAAAATGTTAGTTCCATTTGGAAAAAACATTCCTTTACAACACTATGTACAATGCTACAGCGGTCGTACAATCGTAGAAAACATGGAAGGTCTTGTTGAAGAATATGGTCTTCCTTATTCAACGGAAGAAGCCGTTAAACGCGTATTAGCTTTTGAAGACGAAGAAGAAGCAAATGGAGTACCTCTAAAACCTGGGGCAAAAGTATTAATTGATTATTTAAAGGAGAATCAATACAAAATTGTTCTTGCAACTTCAAGCAAGCGTGATCGAGCAATAAATATTCTTACTCAAAATGGCATCTTTTCAAAATTTGATGGGATTGCTTGTGGGGATCAAGTAGAAAATGGAAAACCAGCACCTGACATTTTCTTAAAAGCTATGGAAATTGTGGATGCGGATCCAAAACATACTTTAGTATTAGAAGATAGTAGTTCAGGAATTTTAGCTGCTAGAAGTGCAAATGTTCGTGTCATTTGTATTCCGGATTTAAAAGCGCCTACAGAAGAGGCAAAAGGTATTTGCGAATGTCTTTTGACTAACTTAGAAGAAGTCGTTGACTTCTTAAAAAAAGAAAACGAAGCTTAAGAAAAACAGAGGTATACACAATTCGTGTATCCTCTGTTTTTATATTCTATAAAAAAACCAGACATCAAAAAGTTGCCTGGTTGATATATTTATTTTTCCTTATTCTGATAAAAGAATACGGTCATTGTCTAATTCTTTTCCTGCTTTTTCTTTAAACTGGCGAATTAAATCTTCAACCGTCATATTTGCTCTTTCTTCTCCTCGAACATCCAAAATAATATTTCCATTATCCATCATTATTGTTCGATTCCCTAGTTTTAGTGCATCGTGCATATTATGCGTAATCATTAGCGTTGTAATTTTGTTTTCTTGAATAATTTCATTGGTAAGATTTAATACTTTTTCTGCCGTTGCTGGATCAAGAGCAGCTGTATGTTCATCTAGAAGCAATAATTTAGGCGGATTAATCGTTGCCATCAATAGTGTTAAGGCTTGTCTTTGCCCGCCTGACAACAAGCCTACCGGATGATTAAGACGAGTTTCTAAACCTATTCCTAGACGACTCAATTGCTCTATAAATTCTTCTTTATCTTTCTTTGTGATATGAGATAGCCAACCTCCCTTACCACCAGCTAAAGAAAGATTTTCAAGAATAGTCATTCCTGGCGAACTTCCTCGCATCGGGTCTTGATATAAACGTCCAATTTGTTTCGCTCTTTTATATTGTGGTAAGAAGGTGATATCTTTTCCATCTAATGTTATACACCCAGAATCGGTAAGAAAATCTCCACATATCGCATTAAACAAAGTGGATTTTCCAGCCCCATTCGAACCAATAATTGTTGCGAAATCTCCCGGTTCTAAATGTAGAGACAAATCTTTAATTGCGCATTTTTCATTTATCGTTCCAGGATTAAATGTTTTTGAAATGTTTGTGATTTTCAACATACTCTAACCCTCCTTACGATGCGATAATCGTCTTTGTAACATTGGAGCTTGCGATTTTAAATATGGCCAGCTAATCGCAATCACGACAATCACAGAAGAAACAAACTTCAACATGAAAGCCGGCATATTAAATCGTAAAGCTATTGTATATACCAAACGGAAAATAAATGCTCCTAGAACAACTCCAACAGCACGTTTTCCCACACTTCCTTTTCCCATAACCGTTCTTCCAATTAACAAGGAAGCTAATGCGATTGTTACCATTCCTTGACCAATATTAATATCCACAAATTTTTGTGATTGTGCCAACAAACATCCTGATAATCCGGTAAACGCATTGGCAACACATAAACCTACAGTCGTAGTAAACACGGGATTAATTGAGCTAGATTTTACCATATCCGCATTATTTCCTGTTGCTCGAATCGCAAGTCCTAATTTTGTGTTTAAGAAATAGATCAAGAACACTAAAACCAATATTACGGCAATAATCGTCACTATTAAAATATAATACTTTGATAGATTTGAATCACCCAAAAATAATTTCATTTTAGTAAATACGGTCTCTGTCTTATTCATATTCAATAAAGAAGAGCCGCCCATAATACCAATATTCACAGAATATAAAGCTGTGTTCACGATAATTCCTGCCAACAAGCTATCTATTCCCATTCTTGTTTGAAGAAAAGCTGTAATAAAACCTGATGCAATACCTGCTAACATAGCAGCGATGATTGATAAATATGGATGTCCAGAAATGGCTACCACAGCACCTACAGCAGCACCTAAAGTAAAGCAACCATCTGTTGAAAGGTCACACACATTTAACATCGAATAACTTAAGAATAGGGCTAATACTGTTAATGAACAGATTAACCCTAATTCTAATGCAGTTTGTCCTAATGATAGTAAAGCAGACATTATTTAATATCTTCAAAACTTTCTGCTGTAGTAATTTCATTTACTTTTGTACACAATGGTGCAAAAGCTTCTTTAATTTTATTTAAATCAAAACCAATGGCTTTACAAGTTTCCGTATTGATTGTAGCTGTACCATTATCAAATGTTCGAACCGAAACTTCAGCAGGATTTTTTCCTTCTAATAAGATTTCAGCAATCATATCCGCTGTTTCCACACCTAAATTTGCATAATCTACTCCATATCCTAAGAAAGCTCCGTTCAACGCAAATGAATCAGCTCCTGTGTAGTGAGGAATTTTCGCTTCATTAAATAATTCATAAATAGAAAGTTCAGCTGTCATAATCGTATTGTCTGTTGGTGTAAATACAGCTTCCACACCACTTTCAATTAAAGCTTGTGCAGCTAATTTTACTTCATCTGTTGTTGTTCCTGTACGTTCAACAACTTCAATACCTTTTTCTTTTAAGAACTTTTTAGCTTCTGCAATTGGTGCTGCAGAAGAATCTTGTCCTTGATCGTATAATAATCCAACTTTTTTAATTTCAGGGTTTGCAGCTAAAACTAAATTCATGACACTTGCAGTATCTAGATAATCTGAAGTTCCTGTTAAATTGGATCCTGGAGCTTCTAAAGACTCAACAATTTGTGCTCCCACTGGATCTGAAACAGCTGAAAATACAACTGGAATTTGTGAATCTTCCGTTGCAGCTTGCATTGCCATTGCGACCGGCGTTGCAACACCAACCATTAAATCTACTTGGTTAGCTCCAAAATTGGAAATAATTTGGTTTAATACAGTCGAATCAGCATTACAGTTTTCTAAATCAATATCGAAAGTTACTCCTTTTTCTTTTTCTATTTCAGCTAATCGAGACTCGATGTTTGAAACAATTTGATTTAAACTTGCATCATCCACATAGTTACAAATCCCAACTTTATACGTTGTAGTATTGGAATCAGAGGATTTACCAGAGTCTCCACAAGCGACTAAGCTTGTTGCGATTGTTGCCGACAACAACATTTTTCCTATTTTTTTTAAATTCATAAAAAATCTCCCTACTTAACACTTAAGTACCTTTATTCTATTCTTTTCTGTATGCGTTTTCAACTTATTTTTCATTTTTCTTTTCATTGTTTCAATTATATTTTCATAAATTTTCAACACAAGAAAAAAATAAACAATAAATTTATCTATTCACAAAAGTAATATACGTATCTATGTTACAATAGGAATAGATGATACATAAGGAGTTCTATTATGATTCGTACAAATATTTTATCAAACACAGAAAATCACCATATTTCTGCACAGCTTGGATGTTATAGTGTCTTAGAATACGATAGAGATATTTCTGTTTCTCCAGAAGAAGCACATATTGCCTATTTTGCCTCAAAAATGAACATTCACAAACGCCAAGTGATTGCCAAACTAGATGGAAACGATGTTATCTTGCAGTCTGGTGGTATGCAAATGATGATAGGGGATATTCAAGCCACAACCAATGTTAAAGGTGCTGGTGACTTGTTTAAAAAGATGGTTGGTAGCAAGGTTACTGGAGAAACCGCAATCAAACCTAGATATTCTGGTCATGGTTATTTAGTATTAGAGCCTACTTTTAACTTTATTCTTTTGGAAGATTTAAGAAACTGGAATGGTGGAATAGTTACGCTTGATGGTCTATTCTTAGCTTGCGATGGTGGAGTGGAATCAAAAGTAACAACACGAAAAACGATTTCTTCAACACTATTAGGAGATAGTGGATTTTTTTCCAACGCCCTTGTCGGAAAAGGAGTTGTTGTATTGGAAAGTCCTGTTCCTCCGGAAGAATTAATCGTAGTCGATTTAGAAGACGATGTACTTAAGGTCGATGGTAGTTTAGCGATCGCTTGGTCTAGTTCTTTAAAATTTACGGTTGAAAGAACTACTAGCACATTAATTGGTTCTTCTGTCAGTGGCGAAGGATTGGTTAATACATATCGAGGAACTGGTCGTGTCTTAATTGCACCGGTTCAAAAGAATATTCAAATCAACCGTTCAACAAGCAAAAATGAAGATGTTACTAAAGAAATTCACGAAGAACAAGAATATCATCAACATCACAACATTAACGAAGAAGAGTAAAAAAGTAGCTGTAACAGAATCATTTCATCTTGTTACAGCTTTTTCTTTATTGATTAAAAGAAAAACTGTAACGAAATTTTTTCATTACAGTTTTATTTTCATTATGCGTTTGCTTCTGCGTAAGTTCTACGTGATGCAGATAAATTATCTACATAGAATCGTACTGTTAATGCACCTGCAATTTTTGAACGAACTTTTGGTTCAACGACAAATGCGTCTCCTTCTAACATTGCCGCTACAATAGCTTTACAACAAGGATTTAAATTTTTTACTCCTGGTTCACATTCTGTCATGAACTCTTTTGCGTTTACTTCGATATATAACCACTGTTTGTCGTGTGCTTCTTGTTTCTTTTCTTGTAAGCAGGCTGCATATTGTTCTTGTGTCCATTTTTTCATAATGAGCTCCTCCTTTTTATCACGAGTGAGATAATACACTATTTTTATTTTAAATGCAAATTTTCACGATAACTATGGGCTTTTTGATACTTTCCTAAGAAATGAAAACGCTTTCTATGCATTTGGTAAAAGTGAAAGTTGAACCTTGTGTTTTTCCATGTCAATTTTATAAACAAATACTTTTATTACGTCCCCAACAGATACTAAATCACTTGGATGATTGATTCGTCCTCTAGACATTTTGGAAATGTGTACTAATCCGTCTTCGTGAAGTCCAATGTCTACAAAAGCTCCAAAGTCTACTACATTACGTACTGTTCCTTCTAATTCATCACCAACGTGTAAGTCTTCTAATTCTAATACATCACTTCTTAGAACTGGTGCATCGTTTTGATCACGATAATCTCTCAAAGGTTGCCCAATTGAATCTAAAATATCGTTTAATGTGTATTTGTCACAACCAACACTTTCCAACAATTGGTTTCGGTCACAATCGTTTATTGCTTCTTTCGCCTTTGAAGTACCCATATCTTTTTTGTCTAAAGATAACTCTTTTAATACAAGCTTAGCTATTGAATAAGATTCCGGGTGAATGCTTGTTCGATCTAATAATTCTCTTCCATCTTCCACACGAAGGAATCCTGCTGCTTGTTCAAAAGCTTTTGGACCAATTTTTGGTACTTTCTTAATTTCAGCACGAGACATAAATTTACCATTTTCTTCTCTATATTTCACAATATTTGTAGCTGTCGCATTGGTTAGACCAGCAACGTTCTTTAGTAAAGAAACACTGGCTGTATTGATATTGACTCCGACTAAGTTAACGGCTTTTTCAACGACAAAGTCTAATCGTTCTTTTAATTTAGCTCCAGGAACATCGTGTTGGTATTGTCCTACCCCGATGGATTGTGGATCAATCTTGATTAATTCTGAAAGAGGATCCCCTAATCTTCGGGCAATAGAAATAGCCGATCTTTGTTCTACATGAAGATCCGGGAATTCTTCAATCGCAAGTTTGGATGCACTATAAACACTGGCTCCTGCTTCGGATACAATTGTATATTTCACATCTAAATGATTTTCTTGAATGGTTTGGGCAACAAATGCTTCACTTTCTCGAGAAGCTGTTCCATTTCCAATCGCAATAACATCAACCTTATAGTCTTTTACTAATTTGATTAATTTAGTTTTAGCTTCTTTAACTTTAGCGTTTGGTTGATGTGGATAGATAACATCGACTGTTAGCTTTTTTCCAGATTCATCAATTACAGCTAGTTTACAACCTGTTCTAAAAGCAGGGTCAAATCCTAAGATTGTTTTATTTTTTAGTGGTGGTTGTAACAATAGTTTTTCTAGGTTCATTGAGAATAGTTCAATACTGCTATTTTGAGCTCTTTCACTTAATTCCGAACGAATCATTCTTTCTACACTAGGATATACCAATCGTTTTAGTCCATCTTCAATAGCTTCTTGAATATATGGTGCTGCTGGACTATTTGGAAAGCGAATCATTTTTCTTGTAACCCAGTTCATAATATATTCTTCATTAAAATTAAATGAAACTGTGATGACCTTTGATTTTTCTGCACGATCAATTGCCATGATTCTGTGGTTTGCGAGCGTTGTTACTTTTTCCGAATAATCATAATACATTTGATACACTTTATTTTCGTCTTCTGCATCTTTTTTTATCGTTGTTTGAATACGACCATAGTTATACATGGAATCATATACTTTGTCTCGAATTGAAGAGTCGTTGCTGACACGTTCAGCTATGATATCTTTAGCTTGAGAAATCACTTCTTCTTCACTTGTGACTTTCTCATTTATATACGATGTAAACACATCTTCTTTAAAATAACGAGGTAAAGTTAATAAGAATTCAGCTAATGGTTCTAATCCATTTTCAATCGCTATGGATGCTCTTGTTTTTTTCTTTTGTTTGTATGGTCGATAGATTTCTTCTACTTGTACTAATTTTGTACATTCATTGACTTGCTTCACGATATCTTCTGTTAATCGCCCTAGCGTTTCAATACGAGCTAATACTTCTTCTTTTCGTTTTGCCAGATTCACTTGATATTCGTATTGTTCTTGGATCACACGAATTTGTTCTTCATCCAATCCGCCGGTTCTTTCTTTTCGATATCGGGCGATAAATGGAACAGTACTTCCTTCTTCTAACATTGCTAAAGTTTCTTCAATTTGTTTATTCTTAATCTTTAATTCCTTAGCGATCTGATTAATAATTTCAATATTCATTTATTTAACTCCTTTATAAGAAAAGAAGAGGAGAAGCCTCCTCTTAATAAGCTATGATTTCAATTCCTTTTTCTGTTACAAGAATTGTATGCTCCCATTGAGCCGATAACTTACCATCTTTCGTATAAGCAGTCCATCCATTTTTACGATCAATGTATAAAGAACTAACGCCTTCATTAATCATTGGTTCAATAGTAAATACCATGCCTGGAGCAATTACCATTCCAGTTCCACGAATTCCTACGTGATGAACATATGGATCTTCATGGAAGCCATTTCCAACCCCATGACCACAGAAGTCTGTTACCACACTATATCCATTAGCGTGAGCATGTTCAGCAATGGCTGCACCGATATCGCCAAAGTGCCCCCATGGTCGCACCGCTTTTAGTCCAACTTCCAAACATTCTTTTGCGACTTGTACTAAGCGTTTGGCTTCTTCACTACATTCTCCTACCATAAACATACGAGATGCATCCGCATAATGTCCATGCACAATTGTTGTACAATCGACATTGACAATATCACCTTCTTTTAGAATGATATCTTTGCTTGGAATACCATGACAAATCTCATTATTAATAGATGTACATACACTTTTTGGAAATCCTTCATATCCTAAACAAGCTGGTGTAGCACCATGCGAAATCGTATAGTCATAAACCAATTGGTCAATTTCTTCTGTACTCATTCCTGCATGAATTTTTTCACCAATCATATCTAAGATACCATTGTTTACTTTGGCTGCTTTTTTTATCCATTTGATGTCTTCTGGACTCTTGATCAAACGGTGTTCTGGAACTTGGTGTCCTTGAATTTTTAAGATATTGATTTGGTTATCCCATTTTTCATGACATTGTTTGTATTTTTTTCCAGAACCGCACCAACATGGTTCATTTTTATTCATCTTCATATTTTGGCCTCTTTCTCTTATAATTCAATCGTCAACATACGATCTTTCCCACTCATATCTTTGTGAACAACGATATTCGCATTTGGAAAATAAGATTTCGCTAAGTTTGATAAAGATTCTCCTTGTTGATATCCCATTTCAAACGCTAAGAATGCCTTTTCTTTACAAACTAAATTTGCTTTTTCAAATACATCTTTATAAAATTCCAATCCATCATTTCCACCAAATAAAGCTACATGTGGTTCATAATCTACAACACTATGTTCCATTTTTTCTTCACTAGGGATATATGGCGGATTACATACTAAAATATCACAGTGATATCCTTGTTCAACAAATGGATCTAACATACTTCCACATAAGAATTTTACATTAGCACCTAATTTTTTATTGTTTTGTTCAGCTACTTCTAAAGCTTCTTCTGAAATATCACTGGCAATTACTTTCATACGAGGTTCTTCTAAAGCTAAAGAAATTCCAATAGCTCCAGATCCAGTCGCAACATCAAATACATCTACGCTCTCTCGTTCTGAAAATTTATCATCATACATTCCCAATACCAAACCCACAAGTTCTTCTGTTTCTGGTCTAGGAATTAATACGCCTTTGTTTACAATGAAATCGTATCCATAAAACCATTCATATCCTAGGACATATCCCATTGGTTTTCCTTGTTCCATTTCTTCCACTGCTTTTAAATAGACATTTTTTAATTCTTCACCAATCTCATTTTCCATTTCCAAATAGAGATTGATACCTTTTTGATTACAATACTCTACCATCAAAAGTTGAGCAGCTTGTTCTCCTTGTCCTGCAGCAAACAAACGTTCTCTTCCTTGCATGATTAATTCATGATAGGTCATAGTTCTTGTTCTCCAGCTAATTTTGCTTGTTGATCCGCTAAAATTAATGCGTTCATCAATTCTTCCATACGACCATCAATAATACGATCCAATTGATTTACGTTAAATCCGATACGGTGATCTGTTACACGGTTTTGTGGATAGTTATATGTACGGATTTTTTCTGAACGGTCTCCTGTACCAATTTTTGTACGACGTTCTGCTCCATTTTTTTCATCCAATTCGCGTTGTCTTTCTTCATAAACACGAGCACGGATTGTCATTAATGCAGTGGCACGGTTTTCGTGTTGAGAACGTCCATCTTGACATTTAACTACAATTCCTGTTGGTTTGTGGACAATACGTACCGCCGAATCGGTTTTGTTGATATGTTGACCTCCAGCTCCGGAAGAACGCATTGTTTCGATTTCTAAATCGTTCATATCAATATCGAAGTCTTCTTCTTCGATTTCTGGCATACATAGTACTGTAGCTGTAGAAGTGTGAATACGTCCTTGTGATTCTGTCTTAGGAACACGTTGAACACGGTGTGATCCTGATTCGAATTTAAATGTTCCATACGCACCATCTCCATTGACTTTAAAGCTTACTAAAGAGAAACCTCCAGCTTCGCTATCTTCCATTTCGATTACTTCTGTACGCCAACCTTTGGATTCACAATATTTCGCGTACATTCTGAATAAGTCTCCGGCAAAGATATTTCCTTCGTCTCCACCAGCTGCACCACGAATTTCAATAATACAGTTGTGAGAATCGTTAGGATCTTTTGGTACCAACAACAATTCTAATTTATCTAAATACTCTTGGATTTTTGGTTCGTTTTCTTCCAATTCCATTTCTGCCATTTCACGAATTTCTTTATCGTCTTCTTTAAGAAGTTCTTTGGCATCTTCTACTGCTTGTTTAACAGCTTTATATTCTTCATATGTTTCTACAATAGGGGTAATTTCATTTTGTTCACGACCTAATTTGGCCATTAATTTACGATCTGATACTACTTCATTTTGCATCATTAAATCATTGATTTCATGATAACGAGCAACAATAGAATCTAATCTTTCTTCAACTCTTGACATACTTCGCACATCCTTTCAACTATATAATATATCACAAGTATTTATTCTTTATCAAAAACATGAAAAAATAGCGGGCAAAACTCGCTATTTCTCTTCTGTTTCTTCCAATTTGAATTCTTCGAAGTGACGAACGCGTTCATTATTGATGAATTTTTCTACACGTTTCATTCTTTGAAGCATATCCTTTTTTGGATCTTTCTTTAAAAATAAAAAGGCTCTACGTTTTTGTTCTTCTTCTTTTTTCCCATTACGATAGATTTCTTCTGTATATTTTACTTTGCAGAAAAACTCTTCGTTAGGGTCTTGTGTAATCTCGTATTTTAAAACAGTCTTTAAAGAAGCAGAACTCATGTTTACCGCAAATAACGTCGGCTCTTTCATTTCTTTTATGATGGAAGTAGTCCCTTCACTACGATTCTTTTTTCCAAAAGCATTCATTTCTACAACTCTTCTTTTGTATTTAAATCCTTTGTGTAAATCTGCTTTTGTGATTTCCTTTTCCGTCGCAATATAATAATCTTCAATAATTTGTTGGCAAACAAAATCAAACATTTCTTGGGCGCTTATTTCCATTTCATATTCAATCTGCATACTTTTCCTCCAAAACGATGTTATTATTATAACAGAAAAGAGGGAAAATATGTATACTGATAGTCATTGTCATATCACTTGTGACGATTTATTCGAACGTCTTGATGAAATTATCGAAAATATGAAAGACGTTACTAGTTGTATGATTATGTGTACAACAGAAAAAGAGTTTAAAAGAGCTCTTCCAATTAAGGAAAAATATCCAAAATTTAAAATTGCATGGGGATGGTTTCCTGGAGATGCCAAAGATATTACGGAAGAACACTTTAATATTCTTCAACAAGCAATTGATCAAAAACAAATTGATTGCTTAGGTGAAATTGGTTTGGATTATTATTGGGATACTTCTTTTAATGAAATCCAAAAGGAAGTGTTCATTCGTCAAATTCAAATGGCGAATGCAGCAAATTTACCAATTTCCATTCATATGCGTGAATCTACAAAAGATTGTATGGATATATTAAAAAAATATGCACAAACCAAAATCATTTTTCATTGCTTCTCTGGTAGTGTAGAAACTATGAAGGAAGCTTTAAAAATGGATTCTATGATCTCTTTTGCGGGACCTATCACTTATAAAAACGCAAGACAAGCACCGGATTGTATCAAAGCTTGCCCAATTGAGAGAATCTTAACAGAAACAGATAGTCCTTATTTAGCACCTGTGCCAAAGCGTGGTAAACAAAATGAACCTTCTTATGTAGAATATGTTGCAAAGAAAATATGTGAATTCAAAAATCTGAATGAAGAAGATGCTTGTGCGCAGATTGAGAAAAATTTTTTAAGTCTTTTTAATGAGTGAACTACTCCCTCTTAACTTGCTTGAAGAGGGAGCTTCTTGCTTCTACCACTACTGCTCGATTATACATTATGTATA
>JAUNDJ010000152.1 GCA_030526175.1 Bacillota bacterium | reverse complement strand
AAGGGATCCAATATATTTTGAATAAGAGTATATTGGATCCATTTTTATTTGCCTGCTCATAAAAAAAACTGAACTTTTTTCAGTCCAGTCTTTTTCATTATGTTTTAGAGAAGAGAGTTTATGAATCAAAGATTTGCTTACCTTTGATGGTTCTATAATAAAACATTACTATGGTAGAATTATTTGCTTCTTATGGGAGATTTTGTGAAAATAAAAAAAACAGCCCATATGGACTGTATTGTACTAAAATGGTGGTCTCTGTCGGAATCGAACCAACGACACAAGGATTTTCAGTCCTTTGCTCTACCAACTGAGCTAAGAGACCAAGTCAAGTACGTGAAATATAATATCAGAACTTTTCTAATAAGTAAAGAAAAAAATATTATCTTTTTTTCTTATCCAAATATTCGTGTGCCAAAATGTCTTTTAGTACTAACATCGCATCTTCTTCACTATATCCATAATCGTCTTGTAGCATCGTAAACATAGTTCGTATTTGTCTGGCATATTTAGGAATATCTACTTCTTTTTGATACGTTTTTAATACTGGGTATTTTCCACTCCAAGCTTTTGTCCAATCTACTTGTTCTACATTGTTTTCATTTGTATTCTTAATGATTTCTTTAATATTTTTCATAGTTTAAGTATACAAAAATGGCTAGGAAATTCCTAGCCATATTCATTAATCTAAATCCATTCCTTGTGATTCAATACATTTTTTATACCAGTAGAACGAATCTTTACGAGAACGAGAGAAATCTCCTGTTCCATCATCGTGACGATCTACATAGATAAATCCATATCGTTTTGCTAATTGTCCTGTTCCAGCAGAAACTAGGTCAATAGGTCCCCAAGTAGTATAACCGATTAGTGGTACTCCATCTTCTTCAACAGCTTTACGCATTTCAATGATGTGTTTGCGTAAGTAGTCAATACGATAAGGGTCATGAATAGATCCGTCTTCTTCAACTTTATCAAAGGCTCCTAATCCATTTTCTACAACCATTAATGGAGTGTGAGGATAACGTTCGTGTAATAAATTTAATGTATAACGTAATCCTTCTGGGTCAATTTGCCATCCCCAATCCGAAGCGGAAACGTAAGGGTTTTTCGCTCCACGAACCATATTTCCAGCTGTTTCTTCTACATCTTGTGTAGCAGTTACACAGTTTGAAGCATAGTAAGAGAATGTGTACATATCCACTGTACCTTCTTTGATGATTTGTTTGTCTTCTTCTGTGATGAAAGAGTAGTCCACACCTTTTTCTTTAAAGAAACGATATGCGAAAGAAGGATATTCACCTCGTACTTGTACGTCTCCACATAAGTTATTTAACATATTTGCTTGATATTGAGCCGCTAAAATATCTTTTGGATGACAAGTTAATGGATATACTGTACCATGCGCAATCATGTTACCAATCATGAAATCCGGATTGATTTCGTGTCCTAATTTAACAACTTTTGCCGAAGCAACAAATTCGTTGTGTAAAGCTTCCATTGTCACTTGGATATCGGATTTTAATTCGCTTAATGGAATACGGTGGTCTGCATTTACATCACTAGGATCCATAACACCTAATCCATAAAGGTTACCAATTCCACCTTCACCCATCATGGCAATATTGATTTCATTGAATGTTAACCAGTATTTAACTTTTCCATTGTAACGTTCAAAACATGTCTTACAATATTTTACGAAGAAATCAATTACTCGACGATCTGCGAAACCATTGTATTTTACAACTAAGTTCCATGGCATTTCATAGTGACATAATGTGATTAATGGTTCCATACCATGTTTTAAACATTCATCAATCACATTTTCATAGAATTGTAAACCTGCTTCGTTAGGTTGTTCGTCATCTCCATTAGGGAAGATACGACCCCAGTTAATAGAAAAACGGAATACTGTCCAACCCATTTCCGCAAATAAAGCGATATCTTCTTTATAACGGTGATAGAAGTCTACAGCTTCGTGTGAAGGATAGAAAGCCGTTGGATCTGTTTTAGGCAAGAATGTTCTTGGTGTATTTACATCTCCTCCAAGTAACATATCTGGTACCGATAATCCTTTACCATCTTCTAAATAGGCTCCTTCTAATTGGTTGGCAGCAACAGCTCCACCCCATAAAAAATCTTTTGGAAAACTCATAATTACCTCCTGTTCCCAAATCTCTTATTACAACAATTATACAACAGTATGTTAGATTTTTCATTTCAATCAGAAAAAAAAGACTGTACTTCCAATTTCGCACAGTCATTTTTTTACATACAATGAATTATCCTCGATATTCAAGGAGAAATTATATATTCCACTTGTTGATAAAGTATCATTTTAGTATATTTCGCCCACTTCCATGTTTTTCTCAGAACATCCGCTGAGAAAAAATATAAGAAGAAGTAAAGAAATGATGACATTCTTCTTTTTCAATCACTTAATCATAGCTAGGCATTTATTTCGCGTTTGGGAAATCATCTTTGAACTTGCCTCCATAATGGTGATTCTTGTAGTTACGAATGTAAAGAAGTAAAAGTACAGCTACAATAGTCCCACCACAAATTGTATACAACATAGTTTCACTCAGATTAAAGAAAAAGAATCCAATCATTGCCAAAACAACAACAAGTACACCTACAACTACCAATAAAGAATCTAAATATTTTTTCATAACTGCACCTTCTTTCTTTAGATTTCTTTTTATCGCACGTTTTATTACTCATATTATATCACTTATATATAATTTCTTAAAAATAGTAAAATCTAAAGATTTAAATTGTTACCTATCTTTACATTGTTAATGAGTAATGATTTAAGTGAACAAGAATAATGATGTCACTAATGGTATCTCTCCTATTCAATACAAATACAATCTTATATAGAAAAGTGTCAAAAAAAGTTTTAGAGGATCATCATTTAAATTGATACACTCTAAGCATCGTACCGTTTTCAACACTTTATCGAAAGGCAACTTTTTTCGCGTATGGAATCTTTCATTGGATTATCGATGAAAAGAGAAAAGAGAATCAGATAACGATTTAAGAATTCCAAACAAAGTCTTTATTAATGATTTATAATTCTACCGATTTCTATGAGTTTGTTCATTGTTTTTTGATTTCAAAAAAAGAAGGATACAATTTAATGTTTGCCGTTACTGAAAACTTATAAAAAGCTAAAAGCTTTAATGTTTCATTCCTGCTTC
>JAUNDJ010000048.1 GCA_030526175.1 Bacillota bacterium | reverse complement strand
GGTTCAATGAATCAGAGCCTCTAAACAAACATGGTGCAAACCTCTAAAGACGGGAGTGATGGAAACCATTATACTATGCCTGACATGACTGATTGGACGATGAAGGAAATAAGTGCCTTTTGGAATATGACAGGAATTTCTATTAGTACAGAAGGGGAAGGACGCGTTTTTGAACAAAATATTGCCCCCGGAAGTATCTTGTCAAAAGAAGATTCTATTATCGTATATTTACAATGAAAAGGAGATTACATTTCTCCTTTTTTATCTTTTCTAAAGAAAATTGTACATAAATGTGATATTATTATATGGCCTATGGATTTTACAAATTCTAGTTTAGGTTTTTGTATAATTTATGATATTATAGTATTAGTGGTAAAAGGAGAAGTCGAATGAATAAAAAGAAAGTTTATGCATCGATTGAGATTGCGGACAGTGAAGTTCGCTTAGTTGTCCTTGAAACATTTGAAGCTCGTCAAAGTATTTTACGTGTAGAAAGTGCTCCTTGTTCAGGAGTTAAAAATCAAACTATCGTAGATGAAGTTGCGGTAATTAATGCGATTCGTAGCTGTGTAAATTCTGCACAAGCGGCTTTAGGATATAGAATTGAAAGAGTTTTATTAGCAATTCCAAGCATTAATGTAGAACGAGTGAACCAAAAGATTAGACTTCAAATTGAAGACGGAACTAAAAACATTCGTTTATTCCATGTTCAACAAGGATTAAAAAGAGCATTTCAAAGAAAATTGGACAGTGGTGCAGAATTGGTGAATGCCAATCGTATTCAATATATTATTGATAACGAAGTAACATCAAAAATGCCTATTGGAATGGAATGCAAAGATTTCTATATGGATGTTGATTTATTATATGCAGATAAAGAAGCATTGTTTAAATTTGTAGAATGTATTGAAAAAGCAAATTTAGAAGTATTAGATATTTATTTAGATTCTTTTGCGATTGGACAAGAGACAGCTGCGATTTCTCAAAGCACAGATCGTCCAGTAATCCAATTGGATTTAGAAAAAGAATCCACAAATATGACATACTTTGGAAATGGCAAATTGATGAATTGTGCAAATTTTGAAACAGGATATAGTAGTTTTGTGAGTGAACTACAAGAAAAATACAACTTAACAGATGAAGTTTGTTTCCGTCTGTTACAAAATATTTTTTCGAGCACAATCGAAGAAAACAGCGATGTAATTGTATATATTGATCAAAGCGATGAAGGTCGTATTGAAATTACAGCTCGTGAATTAGCAGAGAGCTGTATTCCAAAGATTCGCGATTGGATTGCTGATGTAAATGAAATGTGCGATCCGATTGTTGCCTTAGGAAAAGCTAAATATATCATCACTGGAAAAGGGGCTAACATTTCCGTTTTAAAAATGATGGAAAATGCGTTTAATGCACCAGCTAATGTTTATAAACCAACAAGTATCGGTGCTCGTGATGGAAGATATACATGTTGTTTAGGTATGGCTTATGCATGGACAGATATTAATCGCATTCGTCATAGTGATGTAACAAGTCCAAACAATAACGAATTGGAAGCTTCTATAGATTCTATTAAATCGAAAACTGGAAAAATTCAAAACAGATTTACTAAGAAGTTGAAAAGTGTTATTTTATCAGAAGACAAATAGGAGGGGAACAAGATGACAGAATTTAATCAAGTTGCAAATATTAAAGTATTTGGTGTTGGTGGAGGTGGATCCAACGCTGTAAACCGAATGGTTGTTGATAACGTACAAGGTGTAGAATTTACAGTATGTAATACAGACGTTCAAGTATTATCAAGCTCACCATGTGAAAATAAAATTGTTTTAGGAAAAGAAACAACAAAAGGATTAGGTGCTGGAGGAAATCCAGAAGTTGGTAAAAAAGCTGCTGAAGAAAGCGAATCACAAATTCGTGAACGTGTTAAAGGTGCCGACATGGTATTTATTACTGCTGGTATGGGTGGAGGAACTGGAACAGGTGCTGCTCCATTAATCGCTCGTATCGCTAAAGACGAAGGTGCATTAACAATTGCGGTTGTAACTCGTCCATTTACTTTCGAAGGAAAAAGACGTGCAAATAACGCTAACCAAGGAATTGAAGAATTAAAGAAATACGTTGACTCATTAATCGTTGTTTCAAACGACAACTTATTAGAAGTTATTGGTCGTAAACCAATTGAAGAAGCGTTCCAAGCAGCTGATAACGTATTACGTCAAGGTGTTCAAACTATCTCTGACTTAATTGCAGTTCCAGCATTAGTAAACTTAGACTTTGCAGACGTTCGTTCGGTAATGCAAAACCAAGGACGTGCATTAATCGGTATCGGTATGGCAGAAGGAGATGACAAAGCAATCACAGCTGCTGAAAAAGCAATCCAATCTCCATTATTAGAAGCACAAATCCAAGGAGCAAAATCTGCAATCATCAACATCACTGGTGGTGACAAAGTAAGCTTATTCGATGCTCAAAATGCCGTAGCTGTAATTCAAGATGCAGCTGGTGGAGATGTTGACTGTATCTTCGGTATCGCTATTAATGAACAATTAGGAGATGCGATCATCGTAACAATCATTGCGACAGGATTTGAAGAAACACAAAAAAAATCAACTGCAAAAAAAGCAGCTGAACCTGTACAAGGATTATTTACACAACCAACAATTAAAACAAATAACCCAAGCGGTGTAACTTTAAGCGTAGCTGAAGAAGACGAAGAACCAGATAGCATTCCTTCATTCTTCAAAAACAGATAAAAAATATTGTAATAAAAAAGCAGGACGACCTGCTTTTTTATTTTGTTATTTTTATTTTTGACTGTTATCCAACTGTTACAGCCTCTTTTTTAGAATCCTGTTAAGACTTTCATTAATAAAAGAACAAGAACAATCAAAATGATTGGCTTAGTAAAGTTACTCCCTTTTCTAATAAATAAGTGAGATCCTAAATAATTACCTAGCATGTTACAGGCTCCGGCAATTAATCCTAATGTAAGCATCGCTTTACCACTAAATAAGAATACAGTTAAGGCAGTCACATTTGTGGTAAGGTTGATTGCTTTTGTAGTACCCTGAGCACTATTCAAATCTAAATGACAAATTCCAGTTAATAAGATCATTAAAAAAGAACCAGTCCCTGGACCATACAATCCATCATAAATACCTACCACAAACGCAATGCATGCACATTGGAAATATAATTTTCGATTCCATGACAATAACTCACTAGTATCTTTTAAGGTATTACCTTTAAGAACATATAAGCCAATAAGTGGTAATACGACTAATAGAATTGCTTGTAAAACACTTTCATTCAATAAAAGAGAAATATTGGAACCGATGTATGAGCCAGCAATGGCCAGAATAATACCTGGAAGGCAAAGCTTCCATTTCATAAATCTTTTTTTATAATAATGTAAAGCCGAAATGGTCGTCCCCATACAAGAAGATAACTTATTTGTTGCGATAGCATTGTGAGCAGGAATACCTGCTAATAAATAAGCAGGAAGTGAAATCAATCCTCCTCCACCAGCAATCGCATCCACAAAACCAGCTAAGAAAACTAGCGGACATACAATCAAATACATTTAATTCCTACCTCCTATAGGAAAGCGAACAATACAGCAATTACAATAGCAGGCAACATGTTCGCAACCTTAATATGAAAATTGTCCCAGATTAAATTGATTCCTATACAAAAAATCAACATGGAACCGACTAAGGAAATGTTAGCAAGAGCGGTTTCGGTCATAATTGGAGCAATCAAAATAGCCAATAGGGTGAAAGTTCCTTGAAAAAGAACAACGGGTATAAAAGAGAATATCGCACCTTTTCCTTTGGTAGAAGTTAATACCATCACGATGATAAAGTCGAGAACGCTTTTGGCTAATAGAATTGAATAATCTCCATATAGACCATCGTTAATAGCTCCAACTATAGCCATTGCACCAATACAGATTGTCAAAGAAGTGGTGATAAAGGCATCTAAAAATTGCGTATCATTTTAGTTGTTTGACTTTTTCTTTAGCCATTCCCCAAATTGTTCCATTTTTCCTTCGATGTCAATTATTTCACCAATTAAAGCTCCTAAGCAGAAACTTAAAATCGTCATCATTTCCTGACTGCCATGTTGCTGCATTTGTGATATCGCTCCATATACACCAATGAATAAAGTAGGGACACCACAAGCAGTCGTCATTGTTTTTTCAATGCGATCGTTAATAAAACTTTTAAATAACAGGCCTAACAATCCACCGACAATAACGGCGCTCCCATTAATAATCGTTCCTAATCCAATCATCATCTTCCTCCTTTGATTTTTTCTTTTGCCTGGCGATAAAGAATAGCGTCAAGTTCGTTATCAATAATCGTCTTTTCGACCCAAAGATTTAAAGCATCGCTAGCTAGTGATATTTCTTCTAGTTTTGTGCTGATCCGTGCGAAATCTTCAATTTCGTCTTCACTAACTTTTCCATCTTTGGCAATAGATATCATACGTTGGATCAAGGGATAGATATCGTTTAAGCTTTCTATTGTTTGAAGAACAATATTTGGTAATTGAGACACTTCAATTTCGGGCACGGAAGTTTCTCCAATTTTGCATCCGTGGGTGCAATAATAATTACATAAATCCGGACTCTTGTAAGCGACTGCCATTTGAACAATGTCATAAGGTGTCGGTTCTTGTCCATTTTCAATTTTTTCAATACGACTCGCACTCAATCCATCCATTAGATAGCTTGCTTTTTCTCGAGTCAATTTTGCTTTTTCGCGAAGTTCGCGATAGTGTTTACTGTTTGCTTCATTTTTATCCATAAGATTTCTCCAAAACTGTGAAAATCAATTCTATTTTTCACCAAAGTGAATCTGTTGATTTCCAAACATAGTCATTATACTGAAAACGTAAATTGTAAACAAGGAAGTGAATAGAAATGAGAACCAATCAAAGAGTACAACGTTTATTGCTTATTCAAAAGATTCAAAGAAATCCGAAGATGAGTCAAAAGCTAGGGATACAAATTGTTTCTGTTCCACTTCCGAAGAAGGAGAAGAGTCAAGATGAAACAAGAACAAAAAGATAAATCAGAAATGCTATTTATTTCCATTATGAAAGTGGCAATGGGAATTCTAAGTGTTTTTTCATTTTTCTATATTATTAATGCGATAGGATGGTTGGATCTGGAAGCGTATTTTCCCAAACCAGACATCAATCCAATTGTCCTAGATGAACATACATATACGAATAAAGAACAGGAAGTTTTCGTTCCTAGCGAAGAAAAAAAAGAGAATTTTAAAGAAGAAGAGGAAAGTGCCTTGAGTTCTATGTTCAAAGGATATGCTGATAAAATGCAATTGTATTTTAATAAAGGATTTTATTATGATTTATATGTAAAGGAAAAAGAAGAAAAAGAAAAATTATTAGAAAAAGAGAAAGAAAAGGAAGAAGAAAAAAAGAAAGAAACTGAAAAACAAGGGAATAATTATTATCAAGACGACTATGGATTCTTTTTAAATAGAGATTGGAACTATAAAGAAGATCTTGAAGAATATTTTCCTTGGTTACAGTGGTAAAGGATGGTGAGAATATGTTTTCGTTGTTATTTGTGTTTTTTCTAATATGGTTTCTAACAAAAGTAATTAAAATAGCTTTCAAAGCGACCTGGTCATTGACTAAGGTTATTTTCACTTTGTTTGTTTTTCCTATTGTGTTAATAGGATTCGCATTTTCGGGAATGCTTATTTTCTCGATAATTCTGTTGATAATTGGTCTATTGATTTTAAAAAGCTAGCAGAAGTTAATAATCTGCTAGTTTTTCTAATATTTCGTTTCGATACTCTTCCACTTTAATGTCAAAAGAAGGTTGTTTCACAACAAGTATTTTATATTGGTTAGAAAACTGTTCTCGTAAAGCTTTATATACATTTCCTCCTAGGGCAACAATGATTTTGGGATTAAGAATGGATAATTCTTTTTCTAGTAGTATAAGATTTTCTTCTAAAGAAATGTTTGTATTTTTCCATAAGGGGGTGATATAGCTTCCCCAATAGGACGTATCTTGCAAGGCAAAACGTAATTTATAATCATTTTGGCGAGCTTTGTCGCTATGAAAATTCATCCAAGATATTTTTCTTCCATCTCTTCTATTTTGATATTCTTTACTACCATACATATCTACCCATACAACCTTGTCCGTTAAAATGGTTTCAATATCATCTTGTTCAAATACAGATAAATCAAAAGTATTCGATTTTAAACCATGTGTAGGTAAGGACCATAAACAAAAGCTTCCTACATGTCCAAATTGTTCTTTTAATAATAAATATTTGTTTTTTTCCATAAGAGTATTATATCCGATTATTTCTGAAAGTACATCTAGTAAGCGTTTACATTGTATGTTACCATAGTATATGAAAATGTGACCACGGTCACGAAGAAGAATGGTACAAGAATAGAAGGAGAGAAGATAATGAAAAAGATTTCGAAAATTTTAACTTGTACAGGATTGACTCTTAGTATGTGTGCTTGTTCTAGTGCAGGATCGAAAACGACAGCTCCAACTTCAGGAACGTATTCATATTTTGTAGAAGGATTTGATTATGGTTGTGCTGTCACAAAAACAACGGTTAAATTGGATGGTAAGATTGATTCCATTTCTCCAGATCAATTAAAAGTTTCAGAAACTAAGAAAACTACCGATTGGTCCGATGAAAATTTAGCTGAAAAAGAGTTAACTTTTGATCGTACAATTACCAAAGCGTACCTAGTAGATGAAAATGGAAATGAAACAAAAGAGGCATCGGATACGTTTGTGATTGAAATGAGCGAAGATCCAAGCACTGGTTCTCCATTTACATTCTCTGTATTTACTGGAAGAAACTCATGGTGTAATCCTTATCAATTAAATATTACATTAGATGGTGTTGAAATTGATCCAGTAGCGACAGAAAGAAAAACATCTGCAGATAATTTCACAGTAGAAAATGCGACTTTTGGAAATGTAACTTACGATTATGCTTACTATGCACCAGAACAAGATAGCGATACAGTGGTTGTATGGCTTCATGGTGGAGGCGAAGGTGGTACAGGGGCTCCTAATGAAAACATTGATGTGTATACGGCATTATTAGGGAATAAAGTGACTGCCTTAGCTGGTGAAAAATTCCAAAATGCAGTTGGTGGAGCACACATACTAGTACCTCAATGCCCTACGTATTGGATTGATGTAGATGGTCAAAATAAAGGGGAATGGGAACACGCAGATGGAACTTCGTATTATACAGATTCACTAATCCAATTGATTGATTCTTATGTAGAAAAAGTAGGCGCAAAAAATGTAGTCATTAGTGGTTGTTCCAATGGTGGATATATGACAATGGTATTGGCTAAAACTTGTGGTGATAAATATACTTCTTATGTTCCAATTTGTGCCCCAATGGATAGTGCTGCGATTTCAGATGCAGAACTAGAAATTTTAAAAGAGCTACCAATGTATGTCATTTATTCGAAAGACGATGATACAGTAGATCCTAAAGCTTATGAAGAACCAGTTTTAGAACGTTTAGATAAAGCAGGTGCAAAGAACATTTCGGTTTCTACATCCGAACATGTAACGGATTTATCTGGAAAATACAAAGATGCCGATGGAAATCCTTATCAATATAGTGGACACTGGTCATGGATTTATTTTGACAATAACGATACAGCCGATCAAAATGGTGTTTCCGTATTTGAATGGATTGCAAGCACATTAAAATAAGAAAAAAATTCGTACTATTCTTCGAAGAACCTACAAAGGTTCTTCTTTTTATTTTCTCGTTTTTCTTATAAGATACATTTATAGAAAAGAGTTGATAATATGGCATTTATACGTGAAAAAAATCGGAATAATTTCCCGAAAAAATATTGTTTCTACTCGGGAATAGAAGGATCGTCTTTGTTGCTTGCCAGGGGAAAGTGTGAAGATGATACAATACCTCAAAAAATTAAAAGAGGTATTTTGATTCATATTGAAGAAGGAGAATGTGCACTTATTGTTGATAAAGGGAAAATCTATGAATGTAGTACGAAAACTGGAGACTTTAAATATGAAGGATATATGTCTGGAACTTATGAGCTAGATGGATTGGATATTACGTCTAAGAATGAAATAAAAACATGCATCGTACCATTTAATTTTGCTTCTGGAAATGATGAGCGAGAACTCTATTATTTTAATCTATTATCTAGAAAAGTTAAGGATGTTTTATTAGAGCCTGTTTTAGCTGTTTATAAGTCCAACGAATTTGATTTAGACCATTCTATTCGTGCTTTTTTTCAAATAGGCTATTCATATCGATTGGTGAATCCGATTCATTTTTATAAAGAACATACGTATTTGTTGGATGAAGAATATTCCTATTCTTCTTTTGAAGTAGAACTGCAAAAAGAAATTCAATATACTTTGGAGCCTTTAATTGTCACTTTAGCACAAGAGGGAACTTTGATAGAATATTTGAATTCAAAATTAAATATTTTAGAAGATCTTTTATCAAATCAGTTGCACTCCTTTTTCGAAAGATATGGTATGTTACTAGAGTCCTTTCATATTGAAGACTTTAATTTAGACGGAATAGAACAAGCGAGTGCGAAAGAAGAAGCACTTAAAATGATGTATCATACGCCTACTGAATCGATACAAAAAAATGAATCTAAGGTTTCCTTATTTATAAATTCGACTTGGATATGTACTTGTGGAAGCGAAAATAGTACAAAATTTTGTGGGAATTGTGGAAGAAAAAGAGACAATTTATAGTAATGTGTGATATAATCTTTTGCGCATTATAGAGGAGAGAGATTATGAAATTTAAGTTTTCTGTAAAATTGGCACTTATATCTTTAATAGGAAATATAATCTTAGGGATAGGGATTGCGACTTGCCGAATTTCTCAATTTGGGATTGATCCTTTTACAAGTATGAATACAGGAGTTAGTGACACGTTCCATTTTTCCTTAGGAATCTACCAAATGTCATTTAATATTGTGTTATTTGTAGTATTGGTTCTATTAAGTCGTAAGAATTTAAAATATTTAAACATTGGAGCCATTATCAATATGTTCTTATTAGGATATCTTGTTCAGTTTTTTAACAGCGTGTATTGTTCTATTTTTAAAGTGAGCACTCCAGAACAAATCAATTTAGGACTGCCTATGTCTATTATCGCATTAGTGGTAGGCGTCTTAATTTTAACATTAGGATGTTCTTTATATATTACAGCGGATTTAGGAACAGCATCTTATGATGCATTATCTATTTATATGGCTGAAGTCTTACCAATCAGTTATTCAATCTGTCGTATTATTACAGATGCGATTTGTGTTGGTATTGCCTTATTGTTTAAAGGGCCACTAGGAATTGCGACAATCGTATTGATGTTTGGAACCGGACCTTTTATTACCTTCTGGAACGAAAAAGTTTCTAAACCTATTGTGAAAAAATTTTCTTAAGCGTGAATATCACGCTTTTTCTTATGTTACAATTATGAATGAGTGAGGTATATTAAATGAATAATAAATCTATAAAATTTATTGGTGGAGCTATACTTTTATCTATCGTGTTTTTTGGAATTTTCTTTATGATGAAACCAAAAGGAAGTGTCGTAAAGATTTCAGTAGGAAAAGAAGTGTATGGCACATATAGTTTGGAAAAGGATAACACTATAGAAGTGGATTTAGGAGGTGGAGAATATAATATTGTCCAAATTAAAGATCAAAAAGTGGACATGATTGAGTCAACTTGTGAGAATCAGATTTGTGTACACGAATATCCTTTGGAAGAAGGAACACCGGGGGTTATTGTTTGCCTTCCACATGAACTTATTGTAGAAATTGAAGAATAAAATATTTTACTTTAATAATTACGGAATGTTTACTATAATAAATATGACTCTGCCCTTTTAGAGGACTGCCATCTTTAATAGGGCATTGATAGATTTTTGACAAGAGAGGACGAGAAGATGAAAAACAATCAATCAAAAGGAATGATTTCTTTGATTGTTACCGTTGCGATGATGTTTGCGGTTGTTTTTGGTGTAAAAGTTGTTGGAAGTTCTACAGCTTCTACTTCTTCTGGTTCATCTGTACTTTCAACAGTTGCAGATGGAACTTATTCAGGAGACGCCAAAGGTTTCGGTGGTGACATTCACGCGGAAGTAACAATCACTGGTGGTCAAATCACAGACGTAACAGTTGTTGGTGATGGCGAAACACCTTCATTGGGTGGTGTAGCAATCGAAAAAATCCCTGGTCGTGTATTAGAAGCACAATCTTTAAACGTAGATTTAGTTTCTGGAGCAACAGTTTCTAGTAATGCGATTATGGAAGCTTTAAGAAAAGCGTTCGAAAGTGCTGGAGTAAATCCAGATGATTTAACTGGTAATGCAGCTACAGGACAAGCTGTAGAAAAGAAAGAAGAAACATTAGATTGTGATGTTGTTATTGTTGGAGCTGGTGGAGCTGGTATGGCAGCAGCGATTACAGCAAAACAAGAAGGAAAAAATGTTATCTTAATCGACAAAATGCCATATGTTGGTGGTAATACGACTAAGGCTTCAGGTGGTATGAATGCGGCTGGTACAAAAGTACAAAAAGCAAACGCTGAAAAAGAAGAAGATGCTGACGTTAAAGCGGCTATTGAAGATAGTACAGTAGAAAACTATATTGAAGATACTATTAACGGTGGTCACGGAATCAATGATAGAGAATTGGTTACTAAAATGGCTGAATTATCTTCGGAAGCTGTAGATTGGTTAGAATCAATTGGAGCACCACTTCCTGCATTAGCGGCTACTGGTGGTACAGTACACTACTACTTACACGAACCAGAAGATGGAAGTGCTGTAGGGGAATTCTTAGTTGAACATTTCTCAGCAACATTAGCTGAATTAGGTATTGAAGTAATGGTTGAAACAGAAGCAAAAGAAATCTTAATGAAAGATGGAAAAGCGGCTGGAATCAAAGCAGAAGGTGCTAGTGCAAATTACACAATTAATGCAAAAGCTGTTGTATTAGCAACTGGAGGATTTGGTGCTAACTTCGATATGTTGGCTGAATACGATGAATCATTAAGTGGTGCAGTAACTACAAATACACCTGCAGCAACTGGTGATGGAATTGTTATGGCAGAAGCTGTTGGTGCTGATACAGTGGATATGGAATATATCCAATTACACCCAACTGTTCACCAAGAAACAAGTATGTTAGTTTCAGAACGTTTACGTTCAAACGGTGCAATTTTGATCAACAAAGAAGGTAATCGTTTCACAAACGACTTAGCTACTCGTGATGCTGTTTCTCAAGCGGAATTAAAACAAACAGATTCATTCGCATTTATTTGTTACGATTCAAAATATGAAGAAGAAAAATTATATCAAAAATATGTAAATCTTGGATTAACTGTACAAGGAGATACATTAGAAGATCTTGCAAAAGAAATGGGTCTTGAAGGAGATGCAGTTAACAATTTCATTAAAGCCGTTGAAGCATGGAATAAAGTATGTGCAAAAGAAGCTGAAGACCAATTTGGTCGTAATAACGGTTTAATTTCTATGGATGAAGGACCATTCTTCGCTATTAAAATTGCTCCAGGTGTTCACCACACAATGGGTGGTTTAAAAATCAACACAAGTACTGAAGTCTTATCAAAAGATGGAAAAGCCATTCCAGGATTATTTGCTGCTGGTGAAGTAACTGGTGGTGTACACGGTGGAAACCGTATCGGAGGAAACGCTGTTGCTGATATCGTTGTTTATGGTCGTGTAGCTGGTAAAAACGCTGCGGATTATGCAAGCAAATAGTCGGCTAGGAAAGGAATAGTATCATGGTTAAAAAATTTAGTTACCCTTTAGAAGCCTTTGCGTTGGCTTTGGTACTTTTCTCTTCTGGTATGAAAGAAGCAATGTTAGTCGGTATCGCTTTGATTTTTGGAGATGTTTTAATTTCTTTCTTAAATGAAAGAGGACAAGCTATTAAAAA
Source organism: Bacillota bacterium (assembly GCA_030526175.1). Taxonomy (GTDB): domain Bacteria; phylum Bacillota_I; class Bacilli_A; order Erysipelotrichales; family Erysipelotrichaceae; genus Floccifex. Next base: position 9,818 of record JAUNDJ010000048.1, on the reverse strand, counting down.
TGCTGCGATCATCGGTTCTATTGTTACGGCCATTGCGATGGCAATCATGTTTGTGTTCACAGGTGCGAAATTAGAAGCGGGTATTGTATTACGTATTGTTGTAGTATCGGCTCTATTAGTGAAGCACGCTTTGGCTCATGCCCAAGAAGAAAAAGACTTTGATGCGATGTTATTTGCGGATTCTATTGCTTATGCAGTATTTGTTGCAGTAAGTATTATTCGTGAATATTTATCGACATCTGCAATTTTCAAAATTGCTCTTCCAAAAGTCGCATTTTGTAACTCTGCCTTAGGACAAACAATGTATGTATTGATCCTTGGTGGTATTGCAGTTGCACTTTTAAATTCAATCTTAAAAACAGAAGCAGACGAAGTATCTGGTTTATGGGTTTGTGTTCCTGCTTTTGTATTAGAAACAGGTGTATTATTCCAAAATGTTTTGGAAGCAGATGGACAAATCTTAGGTATTGTTGTTGTTGGAATTTTATATCTAACATATCGATATTTAGTAAATAAAGTAAATTTACCAAAAGTATTATCCAATGCACCAATTGAAATGATTATTCTAGGTGTTATTTATCTAGTATTCTCAATTCTATAAAAAGAAAAGGAAATAGCGAAAATGGCTATTTCCTTTTTTCTATATTTGGAATGCGCTTTATTATCAAACCAGAAAGAATACCGACAAAACATCCAGCTACTATTCCTGAAGCCCAAAGGAAGGGAAGATAATAGAAGATTTTTGTCGTACTCATAACGAACATGGCAATAAAAATTTGTCCTACATTATGCATAATGGCACCAGCAACGGAGACAGCTAGCATATTCAAAGTCGTGTATCTTTTTAGAAGAAACATACAAAGAAAACTAATTAACCCTCCTGCTAAAGCATAGCTCATAGAATAGAAGTTTCCAAAAGTAAACCCAACTAAGAGGATACGAACAATATTGATGACAAAGGCATCTTTTTCACTTAAAGAATACAATGCGACCAATACGACAATATTGGTAAAACCTAATTTCATACCCGGTACCATCATTAGAGGAGGGATTTGTGCTTCGATCCAAGAAAGGATCATCGCAAGAGCCACTAACATGGCACGAACAGCGAGTTTTTTTGTTTGAAGATTCATGACTCACCTCCTAGATTTGAATGCGATCTTTCAACGAATCTGTACAGAAGATCGCAAAGTCACCGGATACAAAATCTGGGGTTAGATTTCCAATGCTATTTTGATCCATAATCCAAGTGACATCTAAATTGTGTTTTTTTGCAAATAAATAGCCTGTTTCAAAATCCATCGTAAATAACAATGTACTATAGGCATCGGCTAGGCCAGAGTCTTCATGAAGAATAGTGACGGAACGAAAATGTTTTGCGGGATAACGCGTATCCGGATCTATGATATGTCCATACATTTGACCTTCTACCATAAAATATCTTTGATAATCTCCACTAGCAACCATACTTGTGGGTTTTTGTGTCTCGATTGAGAAAAGAGCTGTACCTCCTTTTGGGGATTCCACACCAATTTTCCAAGACGTTCCATCCGTTTTTTCTCCGAGTAGCACAACATTTCCACCTGCGTTGATATACCCATTATCACAACCTGCTTCCCATAATTTTTCTTTTGCCTTTTGTGCTGTATATCCTTTCGCAATACCTCCTAGATCCAATTGGACGGAAGATTCTGTAAAAGAAATTGCATGATTTTCTAATGCAATACCATTGATGTTGGGATTATAGGCTTGATCCAAAATTTCTTTTGAAGGAAGGATTCCATCTTTTCCTTCTTGATTCAGCGCCATACCTTGTTCTCGGAACGTATGCCATACATTAAGAAGTTTTCCTTGCGAAATATCAAACTTGCGATTTTCTAGATTTACTTTCATGGCAAGTTGAATGCAATCTTCTAATGGAGCATCGATAGATATAGGATTTTGATACGCTTCCTGATTGATCTTATTAATATTGTTGACCCCTTCGTATGCATTGTACAAATCAAAGTATTGGTTGTATTGAGAAAATGTATCTCTAACAATTTGGCTATACGTTTCAAATTCCTTTTCTGTACAAGTACTGCTAAAGTTAACTACTGTATCAAATCCTACGTCTAAATAGGTGATAGATTGCGTTTTTTCTTTTTTGTTTTCTTGATCTGTCTGATAGTAATATATACCAGCTATTAGCACACTGGCACATAATCCATAAGCGATTCCTGTCTTTATTTTTTCCTTTTTCATGGAGATATTATAAAAGAAAAATGGGAATATTCAAACCGAAAGACTTTGTGAAAAAAGTAATTAATGTGTTAGTATCGGTTATTATTGAAAAAAGTAATTAATTAAATTAGAATATCTAAGAGATGTTTAGGAGGTAGGGACTCTATGTCACTTTTTTTAGGAGCTATGAGACAACACATTCCTGGACGAAAAGAACTAACAGAACATGTTGAGGTAAAACACTTATTACCTGCTAAAGAAGTATTTATTCCATTGATCCATGGAGCAAATACATCTTTTGAAGTTCTTGTCGAAGAGGGAGAAGAAGTAAAGGTTGGTACAAAATTAGCGCAAACAACAGCGGGATTATTCGTACCTATTTATTCGAGTGTCTCAGGTACTTACAAAGGGGTTGTAAAAAGAATGCACAGTTCATTACGCCCACAACCACATATGGTCATCGAATTGGATGGCAACCAAGAATCGGTTCAAGCATTTGAACCAAAGAATTATGAAACTATGACAAGAGAAGAATGCGTAGATTTCATTAAACAAGCTGGAATTATCGGTTTAGGGGGAGCTGGTTTCCCAACAAATGTAAAATATGGAAAGGTCGATGGTGTAGATACCATATTAATTAACGCTGTCGAATGTGAACCATATATTACTGCAGACTACAAAATGATTTTTGATTTCAGTGAACAACTTATTTTAGGAGCAAAAATCATGAAGAAAATGGGAGACGTAGAAAAAGTATACATTTGTATTAAAGAAAGTCACCCGGATTTAATTGAAAAAGTAAAATCTGTATGTCCTTCCGGAACAGGTATTGAAGTTCGTCCTGTACCAGATGTTTATCCAATGGGATGGGAACGTGTACTTGTTCGTGAAGTATTGAAGAAAGAATATGGAATGCTTCCTTCAGAAGCGGGAGCTATCGTTGGAAATGCAAGTACAGCAATTGCGATTGGACGTGCATTTAGTGAAGGAAAAGCTATTACAGAAAAATATGTCACTATTTCTGGTGAAGCTGTAAAAAATCCGGCAACAGTTTGTGTACCAGTTGGTATGGCAGCCAATGAAATCATTGCTCAATGTGGTGGTTATACAGAAGAAAGTGTTCGTATCATTTCTGGTGGGCCAATGATGGGGCGTGTTGTAGTAAATGATTTATTTGTAGTAGACCGTGCAACAAATGCGATTACAGTATTAAAACACCAACCAGACAATAACATTGCTTGTTTACGTTGTGGACGTTGTAGCGATCATTGTCCAAGTGGATTACAACCGGTTCGTATTGCCGCAGCTGTAAAAGCGAATAATATTGAAGAAATGGAAAAACGAGGAGCATTAAGCTGTATCGAATGTGGATTATGTACATACATTTGTCCAAGTAAGATTGATGTTACAGAAAACGTTCGTAAAGCTAAACGTGTTCTTATTTTAAAGAAAAAGAAATAGGAGGGCAGAGAGAGTATGAAGTTTAATTTTCACGTAAGCCCAAGTATTAAGTGTCCACTTTCTACACAATCAATCATGCGTGACTTAACGATTGGGTTAGGATTCGTATTTACATTATCTTGTATTTATTATGGGGCTTCTTTTGGCATGGAATATGCCGTACACGCGATTACTTTATTAATTTCTTCATTAATCACAATGGGAATTTGTGAAAGTCTTTTCGCAAAAATCATGAAGAAAGATATTAAATCAGCGTTATTAAATTCATTTGGATGGGTAACATCTATTATTTTAGTTATGATGTGTCCAATCACGATCACTAATTATGCCGTTGTTATTGCGACAGTATTTGCGATTGTATTTGCGAAATTATTATTTGGTGGATTTGGACAAAACATTTTCAACCCGGCAGCTGTTGGACGTGCTGTTATTATGGCGGCTTTCGCTGGAGCTAGTACAAGCTTAATGACAGGAGCGACTCCTACTTCAGAATTAGCGAATACTTTACACTGGATTCCTACTGGAGATAACCTATCTTCTGTTATTTCAGGATATAAAGGATTCACCTCTTTATTCTTAGGAACATATCCTGGAGGTATTGGTGAAACTTTCACATTAGCTATCTTGTTAGTTGGTGTTGTATTATCACTTCGCCAAGTTATTGATTGGCGAGTTCCAAGTGTATATTTAGGAACAATGGCTATTATGACAGCTGTTATTGCCCTTCTTTCTGGATTGGGTAGCTATAATGGAATCCCTGCAATTATTTGGTATCCTTTCTTACACATTTGTACTGGAGGAGCTGCTTTTGGAGCCGTATTTATGTTGACAGATCCAGTTACTTCACCAACAAGTGCTGCTGGAAGAACAATTTTTGCGATGGGAGCTGCTATCTTAACTGTTATGATTCGTTTAGCCGGAAACTTACCAGAAGGATGTTTATATTCAATATTATTAATGAATATGTTGACTCCAATGATCGAATCTTTCTTAGATGGTAAACAATTAGAAATTCAAGCAAAAATTAAAAAATGCATGATTTGTTTAGCTGTAGTCGCTCTAGGAATTTGTTTCTTCTGTTCAAATTCAGCAAAAACAAAACAACAAGAAAGCACAGCTTATGTTGCACAAATCGTAGAAAAGGAGGCAATTTAATATGAATAAAATTGCTCACTTAACAATTTTTTTAGGTGTTGTATCTGCCATTGCGGGTGGAGCATTGGCTTTTGCCAATCAAATGACAGCCCCAATCATTGCCCAAAACGAAGCGAAAGCGGCAGCTGAAAACTTAAAGTTAATGTATCCAGATGCAACTCAAGAAGATATTATGACTGTGGATATAACAGGTATTGATTCTTCTACAATTACAGATGTTTATCGTTATGGAGACAACTTAATCTTCAAAATGTCTGTTGCTGGATATAAAGGTGGAACAACATTCTTAGTATCTATTAACGTAAACGATCACACAATCGATAACTATCAAGGTATTTCGAATGGCGATACAAAAGGATTGGGTTCCCAAGTATTAGAAGAACCTTTCAAAGAAGGATTACTTGGAAAAGATGCTGGTGGACAATTGGATACAATTTCTGGAGCAACAATCTCAAGTAGCAACGTTATTAAAGGTATCCTGGAAGCTTGTGGATATGTAGATCAATTGAAATAAGGAGAAGTCGTATGGAAAATTCAAGATTACAAAATTTTAAAAATGGCTTGATTAAAGAAAACCCAGTATTCTCTTTATTCTTAGGAATCTGTTCTACATTAGCCATTACAACTTGTGTTGATAACGCCATTGGTATGGGAATTTCCGTAATCATCGTATTAACTATGTCTAACGTCATCATTTCATTGATTCGTAAGATTACTCCAGATGAAATTCGTATTCCTGTATATATCGTTATCATTGCCACTTTAGTAAAAATTATACAAATGTTAATTAGTGCTTACGCACCTAGCTTAAATACTTCATTAGGTGTATTTATTCCATTGATCGTTGTTAACTGTATTATTTTAGGACGTGCAGAAGCTTTTGCGAGCAAAAACAACGTTTTAGATTCAGCAATCGACGGTATTGGTATGGGTATTGGATATACATTAGCGGTATTCACAATGTCATTTATTCGTGAAGTAATTGCCACTGGTGGTATTGTTGTTTCAAACCCTTTCACAACAGAAAAAATCTTTGGTTTCACATTAATTCCTGAAGAATACTGTGTTAGCTTATTTAGCTCTCCAGTAGGAGCTTTCATCACTTTTGCTTGTTTAGCAGCTGCTGTCGGTGCTTATAAGCAATATGTTGACAAAAAAGAAGCCGAAGCTCAAAAAGCTAAGGAGGTAAAGTAAGATGTTTGCTGAACTAGCGACTTTATTAGTTACTTGTGTTTTAATTAACAACGTTATTTTAAATCAGTTCTTAGGAATGTGTCCTTTCATGGGTGTTTCTAAGAAGACAAGTTCCGCTTTAGGAATGGGTGTTGCCGTTTTATTTGTTATTGTGGCTGCTTCACTTGTTACTTATGGATTGTATTATTTAGTATTAGTTCCATTGGGATTGGAATTTATGGACTTAATTACATTCATTTTGGTTATTGCTTCTTTAGTGCAATTAACAGAAATGTTTATTAAAAAATCTAGTCCTGAATTGTATAAATCATTGGGTGTATATCTTCCATTGATCACTACAAACTGTGTTGTATTAAACGTATGTTTAGTCAACATTTCGAATGGATACGATTTCCTTCACATGTTAGTATATTCTATTGGGACTCCATTAGGATTCATGTTAGTTCTTTATATTTTCTCTACTATTCGTGAACGCTTAGAATTAAGCGAAGTTCCTGCAGCTTTTAAAGGAAACTCTATTGCTTTAATTTGTGCAGCCATTATGGCTTTAGCGTTCGCAGGATTTGCTGGATTAGTATAATATGAAATACATTCTTGCCATTCTGTTTTTTGGATTGCTGGTGGGTGTTTATATTGGTTTGTATTTGGCAAACAAGAAAACGCCACTTCCAGAAGGGTGCGAAGATTTAAAAGCCGATTGTGAAGGGTGCCATGATTTTAGTTGCACCAATCACCCGGCTCATCATACAAGTAAGGAGGAAGTATAATGACAATTCTATATGCTGTAATCATGATGGTTGTGTTAGGTGGAATTCTAGGCTTAGGACTAGGTGTTGCGGATAAGTATTTAAAAGTGGAAGTCGACAAACGTGTTGAAGCAGTAACAGGAATGCTTCCTGGATATAACTGTGGTGGATGTGGATTCCCAGGATGCTCTGGTATGGCTGAAGCTTTAGTCGATAAGAGCATGGATACAATTCTTTGTAAGCCTTGTAAAGCGGATAAAAAAGCAGAAATTATTGCTTATTTAAAAGAGACACCAGGACCTGATGGTTCAACAATTACTGTTAAAGGTTAATACAGAAAAGAGAAGGAAACTTCTCTTTTTTTCTTACATTGAGTACTTGTTTCCATATATAATATATATGGGTGATATTTATGATAGAACATAATCCTTTAGGATATGAAAAAGAAGCTGTGTTATTAAAAAAATTTGCGATTCCTTCCATTATATCGATGGTTGTTTCCTCTTTGTACAATATTGTCGATCAGATATTTATTGGACAAGGTGTTGGATACTTAGGAAATGCAGCGACTAACGTAGCCTTTCCTTTAACAACCATTTGTCTAGCTATATGTTTAATGTTAGGAGTAGGAACGGCATCGCGTTTTTCTTTAAATTTGGGTGCGGGAAAAATTGAACAAGTAAAAAAAGTTGTTGGAAATGCGATTGTCTGTATGATTGGCGCTGGAATTATTTATGTAGTATTGGTACAGACATTCTTAATTCCACTATTAAAAGCCTTTGGAGCCACAACAACTGTACTTCCTTATGCGATTACGTATACTCGAATCACAACGATGGGAATTCCATTTTTAATAATCTGTAATATTAGCAGTAATATGATTCGTGCCGATGGATCTCCGAAATATTCTATGATGTGTATGGTCGTAGGAGCTATCGTCAACACCGTTTTAGACCCATTGTTTATCTTTGTGTTTCATATGGGAGTAGCTGGTGCTGCCTGGGCTACTATTTTAGGACAGATTATTTCTGCAATTGTAGCGGTTCGATATTTATTTCATTTTAAAAATATTACTCTGAGAAGAGAAGATATTCGTTTTCGTTTTGATGAATTGAAACAAACATGCGCTATTGGAATTTCTAGTGGAATCAATCAATTTGCGATTCTTTTGGTTCAAATCGTAATGAATAATTCGTTAACACATTATGGTGCACTCAGTATATATGGAGCAGATATTCCTTTGGCAGCTTGTGGTGTTGTTATGAAGGTCAACGGTATTTTGATGGGCTTTGTGATTGGAATTAGCCAGGGAATGCAGCCTATCGCAGGATTTAACTATGGTGCAAAAAGATTTGATCGCGTGCAGAATGTTTTAAAACTCGCAATAAGTCTTAATTTGATTATATCTTTTGTTGCCTGGTTAGCTTTCCAATTTGGTTCGGGACCTATTCTTTCCTTATTTGGAAGCCAGGATGGACTGTATTTCGAATTTGCCCAAAAATTTATGCATATTTTCTTATTCATGTGTATTGTCAATGGTATTCAAGTAATTTCTTCTGGATTTTTCTCTTCTATTGGCAAACCATTAAAAGGTATGATATTATCTCTTACGCGTCAAGTAATATTTTTTATCCCTTTTGTACTTATTCTTGGAAGAATATTTGGATTAAATGGTATTATGTATTCGGCCCCAATTTCAGATGGTATTGCTTTTGTGGTGGCATTATTCTTCCTGTTAGGGGAAATTAAAAATTTAAAGGAATTACACGCTGAACAATAGGAGGTATGTTTTGGTGCGAAAGAACTGGAGTAAAATTGTATGTGCTTTACTATTATGTCTTAGTTTAAGTGCTTGTCATAAGAATCAAGAAGAAGCAATCGAAGTTTCAAATTCCAATTCTTCTGTAAAAGAAAAAGCTTCAAAAACGGAATATAAAGAACTAAAAGGAAGATATAAAGATTGTGTAAGTGGAGTTGCGACTTTAGAAATAGATATTTCCGAGGATAAAATGAGTGTAGACATTGTCGTGAACTGGGAAAATGACGAGACGGAATTGTCTCGCTGGACAATGAACGCAAGTTTACAAGGTTCGAGATTATCGTATAAGGATAGTCAAGAATATCTTATTTCTTTCGACAACAGTGGAAATGAAATACCATCTTCCATTAGTCGTTCCAATGGATATTTTACATATAATGCTGATAAACAAACGCTAATTTGGAATGGATCTTCACAAAGTCGTTGTCAAACGTGTATTTTTGAAAAAGTCTCAAGTACGACAACGAAAGAAGAAGAGGAACGTCGTCGTAAAGAGGAAGAAGCTCTTGCCAAACAGAAAGAACAGGAAGAACAAGAAGCTTTGGAACAAGAAAGTGAAGAAGAATACGAAGAACCTGTTTATGAAGAAGAATACGACGAAGAAGTGGAAGAAGAGTATATAGAAGAATAAGCCATGATTATCGTGGCTTTTCTTGTATTTAGAAAGGAAATAATTATGGATTTTTCTCAATATGATAAACAAAAGCTTATAGCCTTATTAAACGAATTAGAAAAAGATGCGTATTGTAATAAAAAAATTAACGAGTATTTGTTTGAAAATCAACAGCTATTGAATTCTTATAAAGAAAAGTTGGAAATTATGTTTTTCCCAAAAGCGGGCATGCCCATTTCTCATTTGGGTTATTCGGATCATTTGATTGAAGAATACAAAACAGTATCAAAAGATCAATCGAACGAGATAGATATGTATTACTTAGAAATATTATTAGAATTTATCAAGACATATGGGATGATGAGTACTTCTTTTTATGAGAGAATGGTCGAGCTTTTTAAAAATCTTTGTCAAAGTAAAAGTGGATCTCTATTTCAACCAAGACTATCCCTCGTTTGTGATACTATGGGATATATTTCACCAACACATCAGAAAAGTATGGCGGATTTGTTAAAAAATTTGGAGCTTTACAAATAAAATGATAATATATAGTACCTGACTTTGGTAACAAGCATCTAAATATAGTGATAGTTTTTAAAAAAGCAGT
>JAUNDJ010000151.1 GCA_030526175.1 Bacillota bacterium | reverse complement strand
TCGCTAAAGCTATATTGAACCCCAAGACAATCTTGGGGTTTTCTACAAACAAAAATGACCTACACTAATTCAGTGTAGGTCCTATTTTTATCCTTCTTTTTTTTCTTCCAATTCCATCCAACGAAGTGTCACTTCTTCTAAACGAGCCTCTTTTGCATCACGCTCTTCCGTAATTTTTGAAAGCTTTTCAAAATCAGAACCCACTTCATTCATCTGTTCGTTCAACACATCAATTTCTTGTTCCAAAACTTCCATTTCCTCACTAAGAGAAACAAGTTCTTTCTTTTCCATATAAGTTAAACCATTCTTTTTCGGCTGTTTCCAGCTTTTTGAAGCCGATTTGACTTGAGGTGTACTTTCTTCTACCAATTTCAATTTGTAGTCGCTATAGCCTCCAGGATACTCTTTAAAAGTATGATCCTTTTGATGAACAAAGACCTTGTCACAAACACGATCTAAGAAGTAACGGTCGTGGGAAACGGTAATAATTGCACCAGGAAAGGAATCCAAGTAATCTTCTAAAACATCCAATGTTAAGATATCCAAATCGTTTGTCGGCTCGTCCAACAAAAGAATATTTGGCGCCTGCATCAAAACACGACATAAATATAAGCGTCTTCTTTCGCCTCCAGATAAACGATCTATCGTTGTATAATGCATCGTTTTCGGAAACAAGAATCGTTCTAACATTTGGGCAGCCGTTAATGTTTGTTTATCATATGTAATAACTTGAGCCACTTCTTCGATATAATCAATCAAGCGCATGCTCGTATCTACCATCTGGTCACCTTGTCGAAAGAAGCCAATACGAACGGTTTCTCCATATTCAATAGATCCTTCTGTTGGTTTTAAGTCTCTATGAATGACCGAAAGTAAAGTGGATTTTCCACAACCATTTTCCCCAATGATTCCCACTCGATCGTGTCGAAGTAAATTATAAGAAAAGTTATGGAATAATAAATCTTCTGTATATCCAAACCCTAAATTTTGCCACTCAATCGTTTTCTTTCCCAAACGCTGTGAAACAACAGCTAATTCCAAAGCCTCTTCTTGTTTCGCAAAACGAACTTTTCTAAGTTCTTCAAAACGTTCCAAACGCGATTTTTGTTTCGTAGAACGAGCTTGACAACCCGCTCTTACCCAAGCCAATTCTTGTTTATACAATTGTTTATGCTTATGCGCTGCTAATTCTTGTTGGGCAACACGAATTTCCTTATTTTCCAAATAGTTTTCATAGTTCCCCTTATGTTCATAAAACGAACCAAGATCCAATTCAAAAATACGCGTACAAATACGGTTTAAAAAATAACGATCGTGGGTAACCATAAAAAGTGCACATTTTAATCGTTGTAAGTAGTTTTCTAACCATTCAATCATTCCATCATCCAAATGGTTCGTTGGTTCATCCAACATCAATAAATCACATTTGACTAATAATGCACAAGATAAAGCTAATCTTTTTCTTTGTCCACCAGACATATGGGCAATTTTCATATCAAAATCTAATAATCCTAATTTTGTTAAAATCGATTTGATCTCATATTCTTCCAAAGGCTCTTTATTCTTTGAATTAATATAAGTAACTTCTTCCCAAACTGTTTCTTTTTGAAAAATCGGATTTTGCGATAAATAAGAAATCTTAATACTATTCTTTTTTATTATTGTTCCGGCATCGTATGGTTCAATTCCGGCAATAATTTTCATTAAGGTACTCTTTCCCGTTCCATTGGTACCAATTAGAGCAATCTTATCTTGATCTTCAATAGAAAAAGTTCCATCCCGAACAATGACTTTTTCATTAATCTTTTTAAATAATCCATCTACACTAATTAACATAAATAATCACCGCCTTCAATTATACATTAAAAAAGTGAAGTAGGATATTCCTACTTCACGAATTCAACGATTGCCATTGGAGCAGCGTCACCACGACGGATACGTGTTTTGATTACACGAGTATATCCACCATTGCGATCTGCATAGCTTGGGGCGATTTCGTTAAATAATTTTTGGATAGCTGTTGTTCCTTCTTCATCAACTTCAACATTTTTGATAAATGCTGCTACTTGACGACGAGCGTGTAAATCTCCTTTTTTAGCAAGAGTTACCATAGAATCAACGACTGCACTTACTTCTTTAGCTTTCATTTCTGTAGTTTCAATTTGTCCATATTGAATTACAGAAGTAGCCATATTTCTTAATAATGCTTTACGGTGGTCAGCTTTACGACCTAATTTACGGTTGTGCATGATTGTCTCCTTTTACTCAAATGTTTTAAAGAACAATCCTAATTGATACATTTTGTCCTTTACTTCTTTTAATGATTTTTTACCTAGATTCTTAACGTGCATCATTTCATCTTCTGTCTTTTGTGTAAGTTCTTCTACAGTTTGAATACCTGCACGTTTTAGACAGTTATAAGAACGTACAGATAAATCTAAGTCTTCAATCATCATAGTGTTTGTCTTAGCGACATCTTCTTGAGGCGCAAGTTGTACAATGAAACTTTCTCCTAATTCTAAGTTAGATAATTCTACAACAGTTTGTAAAGTTTCAATGTAAATATCAGCAGCTTTTTGAATTGCACTTAATGGAGAAATAGTTCCGTTTGTTTCTACCATAATGTGCACTTTATCTTTCTTTTCATCTTGTCCGATTTGTGTTGGTTCAGATAAATAATCTGCTTTACGGACTGGTGTGAATTGTGCATCTAAATAGATCGCATTTTCACTTAATTTATAATTTTCTTTAATTTCTAAAGAACTTTGATATCCACATCCATTTGCCACATAGATGTTCATTTCTAAGCTTGCTCCTTCTTCAATTGAGCAAATGATTTGTTCTGGATCAATAACTTCTACTTCTTCTGGGCAAATTAGATTCGCTGTTTGGATAGTTGCAGGCCCATTACCAGAGATATGAAGTGTTTGTACTCCTTCTGCTGTGCTGTTGAATAGAGCTGCTTTTAAATTTAACGAGATTCTAGCGATGTCTTCAGTGATTCCATCAATCGCAATCGCATCGGCATCTACACCTTCTACATCAAATCCAATGACAGCAGTTCCTTCTACTGACGATAATAAGGCACTACAGATAGTGCTTCCAATTGTTGTTCCGAATCCTCTTTCAAGTGGTTCTAAAACGTACTTCCCAGCATTGTTTTCATCATTTAATTCTTCTTTCTTAAATGAAGCTCTTTCGAATTCCTGCATTAAAGTCCTCCTTTACTATCCACGTGGTCTCTTTGGTGGACGACAACCATTGTGTGGAATTGGTGTTACATCGTTGATCATTGTAA
>JAUNDJ010000047.1 GCA_030526175.1 Bacillota bacterium | reverse complement strand
AAGCAGGAATGAAACATTAAAGCTTTTAGCTTTTTATAAGTTTTCAGTAACGGAGCAAATGGATGCATTACTATCAAGGTTTGAGGATTATTTTTGTCTTCTCATTTGCCCACATCCATCTTTGGTGACAATTTATCGAAATTTGGCGATTAAACATTCATGCCGATTCTTAAATCTATGTGATTTGGGAATTGATTATGCTTCAGATGGCATACATTTTAGTGTAAAAGGACATGCGCAAATGGCAAAAATTGTATTGAAATTTGTATCCGAGTAGGATACTTTTTTCTTTTTCAGGAGTATAATATAGATAAGAAAAACATATCAAAATAAATAGTAAAAAAGAAGGTGAGTGAAATGAAAAAAAAGGTAATTACTATTTCTCGTGAATATGGTAGTGGGGGACATAATATTGCTAAAGAATTGGCAAAAAAATTAGGATATACCTACTATGATAAAAAGCTAATTGAACAAGTTGCAGAAAACACATTGCTTCCGGAAGAATATATTAAAGAGTATGGAGAATATGAAGCAAAACCTAATATTTTTAGTAATTTCTTTATGTCAAAAACGAGTAAAGATGGCCAATTGTACGATTACTTATTTAGGGAACAAAAGAAAGTAATTGAAGATATTGCGAACAAAGGAAATTGCGTCATTGTCGGAAGAAGTGCTGATTTTTACCTGAAAGATCGAGATGATACCCTCAACGTTTTCATTTTTGCGGACAAACCATTTTGTGTGGGTAGAACCATGATGAAAGAAAATCTTACTTTGGAAGAAGCACGAAAACGTATTGATGAAATGAATGAAAAAAGAAGATTAAACTATAAACGTTGTACAAAACAAGAATGGGGAGCTAAGGAAAATTATGATGTATTATTGAATAGCTCACATTTAGGTATCGACGGTTGTGTAGAATTTTTAGAAAAATTGTTACAAGAATAATAAAAATAAGAGAGATTTTATAATCTCTCTTTAAAATCTTTATAGCCAAATTCCTTGATGACTGTATAGTCATCTTTTTCTTTTAATACGATATCTGGTAGTTTCATTCCATTGAATGTGTTGTTTTTTACCATTGAGTAAATAGCCATGTCTAAGAATTCTAATGTGTCTCCTTCTTGCAGAGGTTGATCAAAACTATAGGTTCCAATAATATCTCCAGCTAAACAAGTTGGTGCACTTAGAATGTATGGATATGGTTTTTCATCGGCTTCACCGCTATTTTTCAATGGTGGTCGATATGGCATTTCAATAACATCTGGCATATGACAAGCTGCACTAGTATCTAAAATCGCAATTTGATCCTCGTTATCCACAATGTCTAATACTTTAGTAAGTAAAGATCCAGCATTTAATGCGATGGCTTCTCCTGGTTCTAAATAGACTGTGACATTGTATGTTTCTTGGACATGTTGGATACATTCCACAAGCGTTTCAATGTCATAATCTTTTCTTGTGATATGATGTCCTCCACCAAAGTTAATCCATTTCATTTGATGCATATATTGTCCAAATTTTTCTTCCACAACAGCTAATGTTTCTTTTAAAGAATCACTATTTTGTTCACAAAGGGTGTGGAAATGGAATCCGTCTACATATTCTAATAGACTAGGATCTAAATTTTTGATGGTTGTTCCTAAACGGGAACCTTTTGCACAAGGATCGTAGATTCCATGTTCTTGTGTGGAGTGTTGTGGATTGATACGAAGGCCAATACCAACTCCTTTTTGGATAGCTTTGTCTTTGTATTTTCTTAATTGGTTCATTGAGTTGAACACAATGTGATCCACACAGTCTAAAATTTCATCGATTTCATCTTCTCGAAAAGCAGGGGCATAAACGTGATTTTCTTTTCCCATTTCTTCTTTTCCTAATAATGCTTCGTGCAAAGATGAAGCCGTAGCTCCATCTAAGTACTTGGCAATTAATGGATAGGTTGCATAGGCAGAAAAGGCCTTTTGAGCCAAAAGAATTTTACATCCTGTTTTTTCTTTTACGGAAGCTAGGACTTTTAGATTGTCTTCTAATGCATCCATATCAATGACATAACATGGTGTTCTTAGTTCTTCTTTTCTCATATTAGTCTACCAATGTTGGGTTTTCTACAACTACCCAAGGAAGACCACAGCGATTTAATTCTTCCATAAATGGATCTGGATCGAATTCATCTACAGTGTAAACACCTGGACGTTTCCATAATCCTTTTAATAACATTTCTGTACCGATCATAGCAGGAACTCCTGTTGTATAAGAGATAGCTTGTGATTCAACTTCTTTGTAGCATTCTTGGTGATCACATACGTTGTAGATATAGATGCTTCTTTCTTTTCCATCTTTAATTCCTGTGAAGATACATCCAATGTTTGTTTTTCCTACTGTACGAGGTCCTAGTGATGCAGGATCTGGTAATAATTCTTTTAAGAATTGGATAGGAACAATTTGTTGACCATTGAATTCAATTGGTGTTGTTGACAACATACCAACGTTTTCTAAACAGTTCATGTGTGTTAAATAGCTTTGTCCAAAAGTCATAAAGAAACGAATACGTTTTACTCCTGGAATATTTTTGGCTAATGCTTCGATTTCTTCGTGGTGAAGTAAGTACATATCTTTCATACCTACTTGATCAAAATCAAATTCACGTTTGATTGACATTGCTGGTACTTCTACCCAGTGACCATTTTCCCAATATGAACCTGGCGCTGAAACTTCACGTAAGTTGATTTCTGGGTTAAAGTTTGTAGCGAAAGGATATCCGTGATCTCCACCGTTGCAGTCTAAGATATCAATTGTGTGGATTTCATCAAAGTAGTGTTTTTGTGCATATGCTGTAAATACAGAAGTAACTCCTGGGTCAAAACCAGATCCTAAGATTCCTGTGATACCTGCTTCTTTAAATTTATCCATATATGCCCATTGCCAAGAATAATCGAAATAAGCAGAGAATCCTAATTCTTCGCAACGTTTCTCATAAATAGCACGCCATTCTGGATCGTTTGTATCTTCGGCTTCATAGTTTGCTGTATCGATATATGGAACTTTACATTCTAAACAAGCATCCATAATTGCTAAGTCTTGATATGGAAGAGCAAGGTTCAAAACAGCATCTGGATTGAATTCTTTGATTACGCGAACGATATCGGCAACATTGTCTGCATCTACTTTTGCAGTAGAGATTTTAGTCGCTGTTTTTGGTTGTAACTTTTCTTTTAAAGCATCTGCTTTACTCACTGTACGAGTCGCAATACAGATTTCAGTAAATACATCGCTGTTTTGACAACATTTGTGGATAGCTACAGAAGCAACTCCACCACATCCAATAATTAATACTTTTGACATGTTCATTCTCCTTTTATTTCATAAATTCTAATAATGCTTCTCTTACTACTTTACATGCACAAGCTGTCGAAGCTCCACTTGTGTCTAGATTTGGTGCAAGTTCATTGACATCCATTCCCACGATATTTAGTTTTGAGATAACAGTATGCATGGCTTGCAGTAACTCTTGGAAGCTAACTCCTCCAAACTCAGGTGTTCCAGTCCCTGGGAAGAAAGATGGATCTAATACATCTAGATCGATTGTGAAATAGACTGGTTTTCCGATAAGTGAATCCACAACTTCTTCTAATCCTTCAAAATTGAATTTGTGTAAATCTGTGTGCTCTTTAGCCCACATGAATTCCACTTTTTCACCGGAACGAATACCGAATTGATGAATACGACCATCGCCAATGATATCGTGACATCTTCGGATAACAGAGGCATGTGATAATTGCACTCCTAAATACTCATCGCGTAAATCGGTATGAGCATCAAAGTGGATCATACATACATCTGGGTATTTTTTTGCGATAGCTCGCATTGTACCTAAAGTAACTAAGTGTTCCCCTCCGATCATGAAAGGGATTTTCCCATCATCTAAGATAGTTTGACAACGTTCTTCGATGGCTTCCAAGGCTTTGTTTGAATCTCCCATTGGAATTTCGATATCACCACTGTCAAAAACGGAAATATCTTCTAAATCTTTGTCTTGGTATGGACTGTATGTTTCTAATCCATACGATTCGTTTCGAATGGTTGTTGATGCAAATCGTGTTCCTGGACGATAGGATGTTGTGGAATCAAAAGGGGCTCCAAATAGCACGATGGAAGCATCTTCGTATTCACTGTCACAACCAATAAAATTTACAATATTTTTATTCAACATCTTTTAATAACTCCTCTACATATACTGGTAAGGCAAATACACCTTGATGTAATCTTGTTGCATAATAGCGTGTTTTAATTTTTCTTTGGTTCCAGATATTGGCTTGAATATCATCCAATGGATGGTATTTTTTGGATGCAAATCCAAATAGCCAGTGTCCAGATGGATACGATGGAATGAATGCTTGATAGCACTTGCTGATTGGGAACGATTTAATAATTCGTTTGTGCATATATTGACATTGATTTGCTTCGTCTTTATAAAATGGACTTTCATGTTGATTGATCATGATTCCATCGTCTTTTAGAGCATGGTAACAACTTCCATAAAACTCTTTGGTGAAATATCCTTCTTGGCTAATTCCATATGGGTTTGGAGAATCGACAATAATTAAATCGTACTCTTTAGAAATTGTTCGAATGAAGCGAAGTCCATCTTGTGGATACAAGTGTACTTTTTCGTTATTAAGAGAAGCGGCTAGTTTAGGGAAAAAAGTAGCACATACTTCTATTAGTTGCTTATCTTGTTCGACAACATCAATTTGTTCGATATCATCGTATTTTAATAATTCACGAACGATACCACCATCGGCTCCTCCGATGACTAATACTTTTCTTACGCTTGGATGAACAGCCATTGGAACATGAACCATCATTTCTCTATAAATGAATTCGTCTTTTTCAGTAAAGACGATATCATCGTCACAAACTAGAATTTTCCCATATTGTTTTGTCTGAATGATATCAATTTTCTGATAATCACTGATACCGCTATATAATTGTTTTTCGACGAGAATTCCTAATTTGACACCATCTGTTTGTTCGTCATAAAACCACATATCCATAATTTATTCCTCCACGATTACATTTAACATTTTCACATTTGGATCTTCAGGTCCTGTAATAGAACATCCTTTTTCTTTGGCATATACAATGTAATCTAAAATTTCTTGTGTGATCTCTTCTCCAGGGGCAAGAATTGGAATACCAGGAGGGTAGCACATCACGAATTCACTACAGATTCTTCCAATCGTTTCTTGAATAGGAATCAATTCTTTTTCGGCATAGAAAGAATCTTGTGGTGTTAAGATAACTCTAGGGTTGATATATTCTTGTGTCATCAATCCGTTTTTTCCTTTTCCAAAACGACGTTTAATATCGGCTAAAGCACTGACTAAACGCTCAATTTCCTGAATACGATCTCCTACAGAAATATAGGCAAGAATATTTCCTAAATCCCCGAATTCGATTTGAATATCATAATCATCACGAAGGATGTCATAGACTTCAATACCAGCTAAACCGATGTCTAATGTGTTAATCGAAAGTTTTGTGACATCAAAATCGTAAACGGAACTGTTATTGATTAGTTCAGTAGAGTAAGCGTAGTAGCCTCCGATTTTGTTGATTTCATCACGAGCATATTGGGCGAGTTTTTTTACTTTTTCAAAAGCAGATTCCCCTCGTAGTGCTAGATTTCTTCGCGAAATATCTAGAGAAGATAATAATAAGTAAGATCCACTTGTTGTTTGAGTAAGGTTGATGATTTGTCGCACATAACCAACTTTCATATTTTTTCCTAATAATAAGAAGGAGCTTTGTGTTAAACTTCCTCCGGATTTGTGCATGCTGACACTAGCCATATCGGCTCCGGCTGCCATTGCTGAGATAGGAAGACCTTTTCCAAAATAGAAGTGAGTTCCATGCGCTTCGTCCACTAACACTTTCATACCATATTCGTGTCCGACATTGACAATCGTTTGTAAGTCAGAACAAATACCATAGTATGTTGGATTGTTGACTAAAATGGCTTTCGCATCTGGGTTTTCTTTAATGGCTTGAAGAACATCTTCTGTCTCCATTCCTAATGAAATTCCTAATCGATGATTTACTTTTGGATTGACATATACAGGAATGGCTCCGCATAGAACCAAAGCGTTAATAGCGCTTCTGTGTACATTTCTTGGTAAGATGATTTTATCTCCACGTTTACAAACAGAAAGAATCATACTTTGTACAGCACTTGTTGTACCTCCAACCATTAAGAATGCGTAGGCGGCTCCAAACGCATCGGCTGCTAATTGTTCCGCTTCTTTAATAACGGATACAGGATGACATAAATTATCTAGTGGCTTCATAGAGTTAACATCTATGCTTACACATTTTTGTCCTAATAATTCGACAAGTTCAGGATTTCCTCTTCCGTGTTTATGACCAGGAACATCGAAAGGTACAACTCTTTGTCGTCGAAATCTTTCAAGGGCTTCATAAACAGGTGCTCTATTTTGATCCATAATACTTCCTCCCTAAAAAAAACAAAAGACACAAGTGAATATTTCCTTGTGCCATCCTCTTCTATAATCTAATAAGTATGTTTTGGGGGGTGGAGATGCCAGAGTCTATATAGCAAATACGTTAGCTTTTACTACTCTTATTGACCGTTTCACAAGTTGTGTTAGGTGAATTAACTTATAAAATTTGAGCTTTTAACTCAATCAATAATGTAACAACGTTACTCATATTTGCATGGCTTCCACCATACAATCCTTACTATACAACCAAAAATAGTGTTTGTAAATGTTTATTTAAATAAATATTTTGTTTAATAAAGTAAACTTCTGGATAAATTCTTGTTTACGGGAAAAATATGAAAAATAAAGATTGACGACTAGATATTTTTAGTCTATTATACTGATGTTGCAGACTCTGTAATCGGTCAAGCAACCGCACAAAAAAGGTTTAAGAGGCAATGCCCACCTTAATGGCGAGTATATAGATTACTGTAAAGGAGGAGCACAAATGTACGCTATTATTGAAACAGGTGGAAAACAAATCCGCGTAGAAAAAGACGCTGTAATTTTCGTTGAAAAATTAGATGCAGCAGAAGGGGATACTGTTACTTTTGATAAAGTGTTATTTGCTGATGGTAAAATCGGAAAACCTTATGTAGAAGGTGCTACAGTTACTGGTGTTGTTGAAAAACAAGGTAAAGGTAAAAAAATTACTATCATTAAATATAAACCTAAAAAATCATCATCTCACCGTAAACAAGGTCACCGTCAACCATACACTCGTGTTAAAATCTCAGCTATCGAGGCTTAATAATGGTTTTGGTGGAAATACTGCAAAAACAAGATCGAATGCAATCGATTCGTATTTCGGGTCATGCCCAATATGCTGATGCCGGGCAAGATTTAGTTTGTGCAGGAGTATCATCCATAGGAATCGGTGCATTGAATGCATTGGATGAAATTTTTTCAAGTGATGTTCGCGTAGAACAAAGAAAAAATAAGATTCTGATTAAAGTCTTAAAAGACTCGGATACACTTCAAACAACCTTAAGATTCTTGCTTTATCAGTTAGAAACTATGGTTGAGGTTTATCCACAATATATACAAATAAAGAAAGATGAGGTGTAATTCATGCGTTTCACATTAGATATTCAATTTTTCGCGTCTAAAAAAGGGGTAGGTTCTACTAAAAACGGTCGTGATTCTGAATCAAAACGTTTAGGTGCTAAATTAGCTGATGGACAATCTTGTCATGCTGGAAGCATCATTTACCGTCAACGTGGAACTAAGATTCATCCAGGAACAAACGTAGGTCGCGCTGGTGACGACACATTATTTGCATTAGTAGATGGTGTTGTAAAATACGAACGTCTTGGAAAGGATAAAAAGAAAGTTTCTGTTTATCCACAAGCTTAGTAATAAGTCTTTTAGATCCCGTTAAGGGGTCTTTTTTATCGCATGTAATATATAATTAATCAATAGAAAGGAGCCTTATGTTTGTAGATCAAGTCAAAGTACACATTAAAGCTGGTAAGGGTGGGGACGGTATAGTTTCTTTCCGCCATGAAAAATATGTCGAATACGGAGGCCCTTTTGGTGGTGATGGTGGCGATGGAGGAAATGTCATTTTTAAAGCCGATCCGGGAATGACAACACTTCTTGATTTACGATATCACCGTAAATTAATCGCAACACCAGGTGAAAAGGGTAAGAATAAAAAAATGCATGGTGCTAATGGGGATGACAAAATTGTTAAGGTTCCATTAGGTACTATTGTTAAGATTGCTGAAACAGGACAAATTGTTGCTGATTTAACACAACCTCACCAAGAACAAATTGTTGCTCATGGTGGTCGAGGGGGAAGAGGGAACTTCCACTTCCGTTCAGCTCGTAACACTGCACCAAAATACGCAGAAGATGGTCGTCCTGGTGAAGAATTTGACGCTATTGTTGAATTACGAACATTAGCGGATGTTGGTTTGGTCGGATTCCCTAGTGTTGGGAAATCTACTTTATTGGATGCAGTAAGTCGTGCTCGTCCTCAAATTGCGGAATATCACTTTACAACTATTACACCAAATGTAGGTGTGGTTCAAGTAAAGGATGGAAGAAGCTTTATTATGGCAGACTTACCAGGTCTTATTAAAGGGGCTAGTGAAGGAAAAGGATTGGGACACCAATTCTTGAAACACATTGAAAGATGTCGTGTTATCATTCATGTTTTGGATATGGGTGCTAACGACGGTCGTGATCCTTTGGAAGATTACGAAATTATTAATGAAGAATTGCGTAACTATCATTTACGCTTGATGGAACGTCCTCAAATTGTGATTGCGAATAAAATGGATTTGGACGATGCCGAAACAAACTTAGCTCGTTTTAAAGAAAAATATCCAGATGTTCCTGTATATCCTACAACAACGATTATTCATGAGGGATTGGATATTGTTCTTCAACAGGCTGCAAACTTATTAGAAACAACACCACCTTTCCCAATTATGGACGAAGAGGGACAAGATACAGGTGTCTTATATACATTCAAGGAAAAAGAAAAAGATATTATTATCGAAGAAACAGAACCAGGATATTGGATTGTTTCTGGTACAAAAGTTGAACGTGCATTTAATATTGAAAAATTAAATACTGAAGAAGATTATTACAACTTTGCCAACAAAATGCGTTATATGGGAATTGATAATGCACTTCGTGAAGCTGGTTGTAAAGATGGGGACACAGTTCAACTTTGTGGATTCGAATTTGAATTTATTGAAAATTAATATAGTTAAAGGGGCTGTAACGAATAATTAGTTTTACTAGTTATTAGGGTTACAATCCCTCTTTTTTTTGATTTTCTAGATTATGCCTATCGTATTTTTTTATAAAAGAGTTTCCCATGATATGTACCCTCATTACTGGACAAAGCAGTAATGAGGATGTTTTTTATTTTTAGGATGAACAAAGAAATAGTATTGATAAAAGGGCGAAAAAAGACGCTCGGATTTTATCCGAACGTCTTAACTGTTACAGCCTCTTTTATTTTGCTCAATAAGGAGAACGTAGTATAATACAAACATGAATTTATTAGAGAAAGTATTAAATTATTTAGAACCGAATGTAGAAAAACAGAAGTATTGGATGGAAACACAGTCCTTGTTCTCTCCTTCACAAGCGGAATGCATGCTTCTATTCAAACAAGAGCTAGAGGATATTAAAGAATATGGTGAGAGAGTTCTTGTTGCGGGAGATTATGATTGTGATGGAATTTGTGCAACAACGATTATGGTACATGGATTGAGACATTATGGAATCGATTGTGGATTCTATATCCCGAATCGTATTAAAGAAGGTTATGGATTATCTATAAACACGGTGGAGCTTGCGTATAAAAAAGGCTATAGTACGATTATTACTGTAGATAATGGTGTTAAAGCTTTTGAGGCTTTAGAACGAGCTGCCCAACTTAACATGCGAGTTATTGTAACGGATCACCATACTATTGATCAAGAAGTGGATTGTGATATTTTGATTCATCCTACTACCTTGGAAGATTCTTTTTCAAACCTTTGTGGAGCGGCTATCGCATATGAATGTATGCGTGTGTTAGATATGGATAATCCTTATTATCTTCAATTAGCTGCGATAGCTAGTGTTGGTGATGTTATGGAGGTTACTAAAGAGACACGCGCTATTATTCAACAAGGGTTGTTGATAATGAATAAACAACCGGATCCTCATATTCATGCGCTCCAACCAGGACCTTATGATGAAACAACGATTGGATTTCAGATTGTTCCTAAATTAAATGCGGTAGGAAGATTGGCGGATTTGGCAAATGTAAATAACGTCGTTCGTTTTTTCTTGGACTTAAATCCAATGAATATCCAAAAATTTAAAGAACAAGCGGAATATATTAACAATACTAGAAAACAATTAAGCGATGTTGTATATAATCAGGCAATTTCCAAAATTAATAAAGAAGAGGATATTCTTCTTGTGGTAGATCCTTCTTTTCATGAGGGAATTATTGGTCTTGTTGCAGGAAGAATTATGAACGAATTTCAAAAACCTACTATTGTTATGAGCGAATCCGATGGTATTTGTAAGGCGAGTATGCGTGCACCGGATGGTTTTGATTGTATGGAATTTTTTTCTTCTTTTTCTTATTTTAGCGCTTTTGGTGGGCATAAATTAGCGGCTGGCTTTAGTGTAAAAGTGGAAGACATGCCTAGTTTTGTAGAATATATACGGAATCGTTGTCAAACATATCGTTTTGAAATTGTTGAAAAAAAATATATGGTAATTGAAGAAAGCGATTGTTCGGTTGCA
Organism: Bacillota bacterium; assembly: GCA_030526175.1. Lineage (GTDB taxonomy): Bacteria > Bacillota_I > Bacilli_A > Erysipelotrichales > Erysipelotrichaceae > Floccifex. Next base: position 11,376 of record JAUNDJ010000047.1, on the reverse strand, counting down.
GAAATTGAATCATTAAATGTTCTTCGTCCTTTTGGTCAAGGTTTTCCTTTTCCAAATATGAAGCTGGAAGAACCGAAGATAAAAAGCTGTTTTCAGATACAAGGTGGAAAACATTGTAAATACACTTTACAAAGCAATTTGGAATGCATGTTATTTAATCAAAGTAGAGAAAATACGTTTCATTCTCCTTATGAGATTAAAGGATTGATTGGGACTCTTTCTATAAATACATTTCGGCAAAAAAGAAGTGTCAATTTTCTGATAGATGAAATTGAATACTGATAAATCTCGGAGTAAAATGAAAAATATATATTAAGAAGGAGACGTTATGAATTTAAAAGAATATATTGCCAATATTCCTGGTTTTCCTAAGGAGCCAGTTATTTTTAGAGATGTTACACCTATTTTGGAAAATGCAGAAGTTTTTCAATATGTAACAGATAAATTTTCTGAATTCGCAAAAGAAATTGAGGCGGATGTAATTGTTGGTCCGGAAGCTCGTGGTTTTATTTTTGGAACACCTGTTTCACTGGCTTGTAAAATCGGCTTTGTACCTGTTCGAAAACCTGGAAAACTTCCTAGAAAAACAGTGGAAGTGGAATATAGTTTAGAATATGGAACAGATAAACTTTGTATTCATGAAGATTCAATCCAACCGGGTCAAAAAGTTCTTATTATTGATGATTTATTGGCAACTGGTGGAAGTGCAAATGCAGCGAAACAATTGGTTGAAAAATTGGGCGGAATCGTTGTTGGTGCTGCTTTCGTTGTTGAATTAGATGACTTACAAGGAAAAAAAGTATTAGGTGATATCAAAGTTTGTTCATTAACACACTACGAAGGTGAATAAAAAAGTTAAATAGTTAAGAAAGGATGTGATTGTATATGGCTATTAAACAAGAAGTAACAATTGAAGAGTGCATGGAGAATGTCCGGTCATATATTAAACGTCCAGAAAATCTGGAATTGATAGAAAAAGCATATAAGTTTGCAGAGAAGGCACATGAAGGACAAGTTCGAAAAAGTGGACAGCCTTATGTCGTTCATTTGATTCAGGTTGCGAATACTCTGGCTTCTTTACATTGCGATCCAAAAACTGTTGCAGCAGGTTTCTTGCATGATACGGTGGAAGATTGTGAAGGTATTTCGGAAGCAGTGATCGCAAAAGAGTTTGGTAAAGAAATCAGTACTATGGTAGAAGCTGTCACAAAAATTGGAAATATTCAATTTAAAGACGAAAAAGAATACCAGGCTAACAATCATCGTAAACTGTTTATTGCGATGGCTAAAGATATTCGTGTTATTTTGGTGAAACTAGCCGATCGTTTACATAATATGCGTACGCTTCAATATCTTTCTCCAGAGAAAGAAAAAAGAATAGCGATGGAAACTTTGAATGTTTACGCACCAATTGCTCACCGATTAGGGATTAGTGAGATAAAAAATGAATTGGAAGATCTTTCGTTTAAATATATTAATCCTAAGAAGTATGCGGAAGTAAAAGATTTAGTGCGGCAAAAAGAAAGTGATCGTATTGAACAAGTCAATATGATGATTGAGGATATTCAGGTCATTTTGGATAGTTATAATATCGATTATCGAATTTTTGGTCGTTCTAAACATTTCTATTCTATTTATAAAAAAATGGTTAAGAAAAACAAGCGCTTTGAGGAAATATTAGACTTATTGGCAATTCGTATTGTTACAGATACAAAAGCGCATTGTTATGAGATTTTGGGATATATCCATGCTACATATCGTCCAATTCCTGGTCGTTTTAAAGATTATGTTGCGATGCCAAAGGCGAATATGTATCAGTCTTTGCATACAACTATTGTAGAACCTACACATGGTAATATTTTTGAAGTTCAAATTCGTACCGAAGATATGGACGCAATTGCTGAACGTGGTGTTGCTGCTCACTGGACATATAAAGAAAAGGGTTCGGTTCGTCGTGAAATTGAACAAAAAGAAATTGAAGATAAACTTTCTTGGTTCCGTGATTTTTCTATGATGACGGATGAGGAAAGTGACGATCCTTTAGAATATATGAATGTGCTTCAGAAAGATATTTTTGAAGCTAATGTATATTGTTTGACACCTCTAGGAAAAGTTATCGCGCTTCCTTCTGGTTCTACACCAATTGACTTTGCGTATCGTATCCATACAGAAATCGGGCATAAGACAATTGGAGCAACGGTCAATCGTGCTATTGTTCCATTGAATACAGAATTAAAAACAGGGGATGTCGTCGACATTCTTACGAATAACAACTCATCTGGACCAAGTCCGGATTGGATCAAAATTGTAAAGAGCGGTCATGCTCGAAACAAGATTCGTGCTTTTTTACAACATAAAGAGCAAGTGGATCGTAAAGATCTGATTAAAACGGGTAAACAGATGTTAGTTGATGAAATCAATCGTTTAAAATTGTCTCAAGATTTAATTCAAGAAAAACGTATTGAAAATATTGTACATAATTTATCGTTCAAAACATTGGATGATTTTTATGTTGGAGTTGCTAACAAACGAGTTTCGTTACAATCTATTGTCGATCGTTTGGATACACGTAAGAGTTCCCAAATGGACGATGAAGCTGTTATTAAACTTGTGAATAAGAATAACGAAACGAGATCTGTTCGCGCTACTGCATGTGGAGTTATCGTGCCTGGAATTGATACGATTGCGGTTTCTTTGGCAAATTGTTGTAGCCCGATTCCGGGAGATTCCATTGAGGGTTATATTTCTAAAGGACAAGGTGTTAAAGTACATAGATCGGATTGTCCAAATATTGCCAACGAGAAGAAGCGTTTAATTCCTGTATTTTGGGCAGATGATTTGGAAGAAAAGCTATATGAGGTAAATTTGATTGTTTATAGTGATGATCGAAATTACTTATTAACGGATATTGTTACTGTTCTTCAACAACAAAATACGAGTCTAAGACATGTGGATAGTAAAGTGAATGACGATAATTTAACGACTACTACAAAACTTAGAATTTCTGTTAAAAATGGGCAACATCTTCAAGTGATCATTGCGAATTTGAAAAAAGTTCGTAGTGTTGTAGAAGTTGTACGAGTTACACATTAAGCCAGGAAACTGGCTTTTTTTAGTGTTACAAAAAAAGAAGTAGAGACTACTTCTTTCCTTGATAGTAATTGGTTAAGAATTCTTCTTTATATTCTTCGAATGTATCATTTTCGATTGAGGCACGAATATTTTCTGTTAATCGAACGATGAAACGAAGATTGTGAATGGAAGCTAGATTATAATATTGTTCTTTCTTTTCTTTGTTTCCAGAACGCCATAGGGCACGTAAAGCACCACGAGTATATCCAGCTTTACAAGTTGGGCAATCGCATTCTTCATCAATTGGTTCTGGAGAATCCATAAATTTAGCTAGATTAAATGGACCATATTTTGTATATAGTTTCCCATGTCTTGCTTCTCGAGTTGGTGCTACACAATCGAAGGTATCGGCTCCCATTTCTGCTCCAATAAAAATATCATCTGGATGAGACAGACCAAGTAAATGTCTTGGTTTGTTTTCTGGGAGTTCTTCACAACACCAACGTAAGATTTCTCCTAAATCTTCTTTTAGAAAGGCGCCTCCTAGACCATATCCATCAAAATTCATTGTCGCAAATCTTTTAGAGGTAGAACGTCGAAGGTCTTCCCATCGACCTCCTTGGAGTACTCCATAAAGAGCTTGATAATATCCAAGATCCATCTTGTGTTTTTCATGTTCTTCGATTGAACGGATAGCCCATCGTTCTGTTCTTGCTAATGCTTCAACGTTATATTCATAACTGTCGGCTAGAGAGGTTAATTCATCATATGCCATGTGGATATCTGCTCCTATGCGACATTGGATTTGCATAGACTCTTCTGGGCCGATGAAATCGTCTTGGTTGGTATGAGGATCGTGGAAGAATACGCCATCTTCTGTTACTTTTGCCAAACGATCTTCTTCTTTGGCATTTTGAACGTTTTTATTTTTATCCATGCTAACTACTTTTCCAGAACCGGATCCTAGTGACATAACTTGGAACCCTCCGGAATCGGTTAGTGTAGGACCATTCCATTCGGACCAGCTAGCTAATCCTCCGTTTTCAGCAATTTCATAAGATGTATTTCGTAAATGGTATCCATTACTTAACATGGCTTGTGCATTTACACTATTAAGATCTTCCATGGATAAGAAAAATACTTTTCCTATTGTTCCAACAACCATAAATGCAGGTGTTTTTATATCTCCGTGTGGAGTGTGGATAATTCCAGCCCTTCCTAGCTTTCCAGGAATTTTTTTTGTGATTTCAAAACTAAAGGTATTGTTATTCTTATATTTGTCCATACTTATTTTCCTTCTTTATTAAGCATATGAATTATATCATGGCGTATTGAAAATGAAAGTATGAATTCTTTATGAAAATAAATTTGTAAATATCGTGAAAGTATTTGAAAAAAATATTTGAAATATAAATTAGATTCTTGTATGTGAAAAAATGTAGGTATAAACTTGAACGTGAAGATACAGAGTGTCTTTTTGGTTTAGGAAGGAAGTGAAGTATGGGTAAAAAACAGAAGAAGGTGGCTATAGGAATAGCAGTTTTGGCTGTCTTTTTGCTAATCGGCTCTTTCATGATCGAAGGCATGGAACGGTATGAAACGATAAGAGAAACAATGCGTGATGCTGTTTTGCACACAGAAAACAAAATTAATATTTTGGGTTTGACGACGGTAAATCCAGCATTGATGTCTGCGTTTGTAGTAACAATTGTTGTTTTGTTTATTGCGTTATTAATTCGTTTATTGGTGATTCCTCGTTTCACAAATGTGCCAGGGAAATTCCAAATGTTGTTGGAAATGCTAGTAGGGTTTTTTAGTGATTTGGCAAAACAATACAGTCCACATTGTAATAAGTTTCTTGGTGCTTACATTTTTGCTGCGGGTGTCTACATTTTTGTTGGTACAATATCAGAATTGTTTGGTATACAATTTGTGACAACGCATGGTGCTTCAATCGCAATGCCAGCGCCATTGTCTGACATTAATGGAGCTATTTCTATGGGGGTTCTTTCTTATTTGGCTATTATGTCAGGTGGGATTAAGAACAATGGTGTTAAAGGAATTGGTTTGACATTAAAAGAGTTTTCGTTACCAATTTCAATGAGTTTCCGTTTGTTTGGTGCCTTATTAAGTGGTTTGTTGGTGACAGAACTTGTGTATTATACGATTTCTTTAAGTTATGTATTGCCTGTTTTGGTCGCTATCATGTTTACATTGTTGCATGCACTGATTCAAACGTATGTATTAACATTATTGACTTCAATTTTTTATGGAGAAGTATCGGAAGTGTCTCCTAAAAAAGAGAAGGTGAAGAAACAAAAGAAAGTTAAAAAAATGACAGTTTAGAAGGGAAAAGAATTATGAACAAAATTGTAAGAAAAGTATCGGCAATGAGTATGGGTGCTTTAACAACTTTATTAACAACAATGCCAGTTTTTGCTGCTGAAGAAACAGCAGGAGCCATTGGAGAAAAAGCGTATGCTTCTTCGATTGCGATTGGTTTAGTAGCAGCTGCTGGGGCTATTGCGATGGGGATGGCTATTAGTAAAGCGGCTGAAGGTGTGTCGAAACAACCAGAAGCTAGTTCAAAGATTCAAACAATTTTAATGCTTGGTTTGGTTTTTATTGAAACAGCTATTATTTATGCGTTAATTATCGCAATCTTAATTATCTTCGTATTGTAGTCAGGGGGAGTTCGAAATGAATTTACCTTTGAATATTGATATCCAACAAATCGTATTGCACATGTTTAACTTTACGATTTTGGCAGGCGGATTATATGTGCTACTTTATAAACCTGTAAAAGAATTTATGGACAATAGAGAAGCAAATTATAAAAAAATGGAAGAGGATGCCAAAGCTATTCTTGAAAATGCACACAAGGAAAAGGAAGCGTATGATGCGAAAATTTCTCGTGTAGAAGAAGAAATTCAAGATATGAAGACAAAAGCTTTAAAAGAAGTGGAAATTAGTACGGAAGCACAAATTAAGAGTGCGAAGGCGGAAGCTGAAAAAATTGTAAAAGTTGCTCATATCGCAGCTCAACGTGATAAACAAAAAATGGTGGAAGAAGCGAAGGAAGAAATTACTCAACTTGCCATTGATGCAACAAGAAAATTAATGACTGTCGAAAAAGATCCTTATCACCTGTTTGTTGAGTCTGTACAACAAGAAGGAGAGGTTGACAGTCATGACGAAGCTTAAAAAGAAAACAGTAAACAATATTGCTTATCTTCAAAGTGCGATTCAGCCTACGGTTGAGCAAGAAAGCGAATTGTTGTCTTTTTTAGAAGAAAAATACGGAAATGACATTCGTATTGAATGGCAAGAAAATAAAGAAATCGTAGATGGGTTTAAATTAAAAGTTGGTGTAGATCATTATGATTGGACAATTGAATCTCGTATGAAACAGCTTGAAAAAAGTTGGGTAGATGCTGTTTTAAATGCACAAGATAATATTGTCCCTTTATTAAAAGAAAATTTAGAAAACTGGACCCCAAAAGCTTTAGCGGAAGAAATTGGTACAGTATTGACTGTTGGGGATGGTATTGCGACTGTATCTGGTCTTGAAAATGCATGCTATGGGGAGATTCTTATTTTTGAAGATGGTACTCGTGGTATGGTTCAGGACTTAAAAAGAAATCAGATTGGATGTATTTTATTCGGAGATGATCGTGAAATCTTACAAGGAAGTATCGTAAAGCGTACGGATAAAATGGCAGGTATTCCAGTTGGATATGAGTTTTTGGGAAGAGTTGTAGATCCGTTAGGAAGACCTATTGACGGCAATGGGGAAATTTTTGCGAAAAAATATGAAATGGTGGAAAAACCAGCACCAGGTATTGTGGATCGTCAACCGGTTAATACACCAATGGAGACTGGCTTAATTGCGATAGATTCTATGTTTCCGATTGGTCGTGGACAACGTGAATTGATTATTGGAGATCGTCAAACAGGAAAAACAGCGATTGCCCTAGATACAATTATTAATCAAAAGGGAAAAGATGTAATTTGTATATATGTAGCTATTGGTCAAAAAGCTAGTTCGGTAGCACAATTGGTTGAAACATTGAGAAAACATGGTGCTTTGAACTATACGGTGGTTATGTGTGCAACTGCTAGTGACACAGCGCCAATCCAATATATTGCCCCTTATGCGGGGACTGCTTTGGCTGAATTCTTTATGAATGATGGAAAAGATGTATTAATTGTATACGATGATCTTTCTAAGCACGCGGTAGCTTATCGTGCATTGAGTTTATTGTTGGAACGTTCTCCTGGTCGTGAAGCATATCCTGGAGATGTATTCTATTTACATTCTAGATTGTTAGAACGCTCGGCTCATTTATCGGATGAATTGGGAGGAGGAAGCTTAACGGCTCTTCCTATTGTGGAAACACAAGCTGGCGATGTTTCAGCATATATTCCAACAAATATTATTTCAATCACTGATGGTCAGATTTTTTTAGAGAGTGACTTATTTTTTGCGGGGCAAAGACCAGCGGTAAATGTTGGTTTATCTGTTTCTCGTGTCGGTGGTGATGCACAAACCAAAGCTATGAAAACCGCAGCGAAAACGCTTCGTTTGGATCTTGCACAATATCGTGAAATGGAAGTTTTTATGCAGTTTTCTAGTGATTTAGATGATGTGACGAAACAACAACTTCAATATGGGCAAGGTTTGATGCGTATGCTTCGTCAAAAGCAGTATCATCCATTGAAACATTATGAACAGGTTCTTATTTTAGTTGCTGCGATGGGGCACATATTCCAAAATCTTCCTATCACTCGTATTGATACTTTTAAGTTAGAAATGTGTAAATATGTTTCGAAAAAAATTCCTGGAGTTATTGAGGATATTGAGCGTACTGGGAAACTTTCGGATGAAAACAGAGAAAAGATTTTAGAAGTGGAAAAAAGATTCTTGAAAAAAGAAAAATTGAAAGCTGGTAAGTAAGATGGCTAACGCAAAAGAAATCAAAAAGCGTATGTCGAGCATTCGGGATATGCAAAAGATTACGAATGCCATGTATCTGATTGCTTCGACAAAAATGCGAAAAGCCAAAGCAGATTTAGAGCTTACAAAACCTTATTTCAATAGTATTCGACAAGAAATAAAACGTATTTTCCGTGATTCTGAACACATTGATAGTAAATATTTCTATCCGGATGAAAGATTACTGACGGGACAGTATGGAGTTCTTGTGATTACAGCGGATAAGGGACTTGCAGGTGCATATAATCAAAATGTGATTAAGGAAGCTGAAAAAATGATGAAAGACCATCCAGATATAGCGTTTTATGTTGTAGGAGAATATGGTCGTCATTATTTCCAAAAACATGGAATTTCGATAGAGAAAAGTTTTTTGTATACGGCACAGAATCCAACAATGGATCGTGCTCGTGAAATAGCACAAATACTTTTGGAAGATTTTAATAGTGGAAAGCTTGATAAGATTTTTATAATTTATACGGATATGAAGTCTTCTGTTGAAGAACAAGCTATTTCTACTCGAGTCTTACCTTTTCATCACCAACATTTTGATGATGGAAATACGGAAAAGGAAGTTACAGCTCCTTTTGAATTTGAACCATCTTTGAGTATGGTTTTGGATGGTGTAGTTCCTGGATACTTGGCAGGTTTTATTTATAGTGCTTTGGTAGATAGTTTTTGTAGTGAACAAAATGCACGTATGACGGCTATGAATGCGGCAAATCAAAATGCTGAGAGTATTTTGGCTGAATTGTCCGTTGAATATAATCGAGTACGGCAAGCAGCTATTACCCAAGAGATTACTGAAGTTTCGGCTGGGGCAAAAGCACAAAAGAGAAAAAGAATGAAAATGATGGAGGATGCTCAATGAATATAGGCTATATATCAGAAATATCTGGTCCAGTAATTGACGTTACTTTCGAAGAAGGTTTACTTCCTAAGATTAAAGATGCTTTGATGGTTGATATTAAAGGGAAAACACGTGTGATGGAGGTAGCCCAACATATTGGTCAAGATACAGTTCGCTGTATTATGCTGGCAGAAAGTGAAGGATTATCACGTGGAATGAAAGTGTATACAGAAGGAAAGGCGATTCAAGTTCCAGTGGGGACTTGTACATTAGGGAGAATGTTTAATGTTCTTGGTGAAGCAATTGATGGTGGAGAACAAATTCCAGATCAGGAAATGCATTGGGAAATCCATCGTCCAGCTCCTTCTTTTGCCCTTCAAAAACCTGCTATTGAAATCTTAGAAACTGGAATTAAAGTAATTGATTTATTGGAACCATATCCTAAGGGTGGAAAGATTGGATTATTTGGTGGTGCTGGTGTTGGGAAAACTGTACTAATTCAAGAGTTAATTCATAATATTGCCACAGAACATGGTGGATATTCTATTTTTTCCGGTGTTGGAGAACGTAGTCGTGAAGGAAATGATCTTTGGCGTGAAATGAATGAAAGTGGTGTTTCGAATAAAACGGCTTTAGTTTTTGGACAAATGAATGAATCACCTGGGGTTCGTATGCGCGTTGCTCTTTCTGGTTTGACTATGGCTGAATATTTCCGTGATGTCGAACATAAAGATGTTCTATTGTTTGTTGATAATATTTTCCGTTTTGTACAAGCAGGTAGTGAAGTATCTACCTTATTAGGACGTATGCCTTCTGCGGTAGGATACCAACCGACTTTGTCTACGGAAATGGGTGCATTACAAGAACGTATTACTTCAACAAAAGATGGTTCTGTTACTTCTGTTCAAGCTGTTTATGTTCCTGCGGATGACTTAACCGATCCGGCTCCCGCAACTACTTTTACTCACTTAGATGCGACAACAGTTTTGAGTCGTAAAATTGCTGAACAAGGTATATATCCTTCGGTAGATCCGCTTGAGTCTTCGTCTCGTATTTTGGAAGCGGATATTGTGGGAGAAGAACATTATAACGTGGCTCGTAGAGTGCAGGAAACTCTTCAAAAATATAATGAGCTTCAAGATATTATTGCGATTTTAGGAATGGATGAGCTAGGGGATGAAGATAAAGCTATTGTAAATCGTGCCCGTAAAATTCAGAGATTTTTATCGCAACCATTTAGCGTTGCTGAAAAGTTTACTGGTGTAAAAGGGTCTTACGTTCCATTGTCTGAAACTATTCGAGGATTTAAAATGATTTGTGATGGGGAAATGGATGCTTATCCAGAAGCAGCTTTTTTCAATGTAGGTTGTATTGAAGAGGTTATTGAAAAAGCGAAACAACTAGAAACTGGTGAGTAATTATGAATTCTTTTCACATACAGATTTATGCAACGGACCGTACTTTTTATGAAGGACCTTGTGAATCTATTATTATCCCTACGAACGATGGTTTTTATGGAATTCAAGCCAATCATACCAATTCGATTCATGCGATTATTCCAGGACAGTTTACTTATCGGATTCCTGGTGAAGAGAATCAAATTGCAGTGGTAGGTTCTGGAATGGTAAAAGTAGAAAATAATCAAGTATTGATGTTGATTGAATCGATTGAAAGACCTGAAGAAATTGATGTGAATCGTGCAAGACGAGCTGCAGACCGAGCAAAAGAAGAAATACTTCAAAAAAGAAGTATTCGTGAGTATACTCTTGCACAAGCTCATTTGAGTCGTGCACTAAATCGTTTGAAAGTAAAAAAACATCAGATTAACCTATAAGAGATGGGCGGTGAAGTCCATCTTTTCTATTTTCTGATACGATGTATAATGTATGATAGAAATACGTAATAGAATGAAATGATACAATATAAAGGATAGGTACAGAAATTGGTATATTTGATATGATGAATAGCTTTATTAAACGGAGATGTTTGGTTGTATCTGGACTGGGATTAAGCTCGAATTATTATGGATTACTGTCTAAAAATGATATAGGAACAATAGTTATCGGAAAGAATTGTGATTTCCAGAAAGAAGTGAATCTTGGAAAAGTAAACAATCAGAACTTTGTGAATATCCCCTATGGAAAACTAAGAAACAAATTAAAGTATCTATGTGAATACAATGGAATCCGATACATTGAACAGGAAGAAAGCTATACATCCAAAGCCTCATTTTTTGACCAGGATGAGATACCAGTTTTTAAAAAAGAAGAAACAAAAACATATGTATTCAGTGGCAAACGAATCCATAGAGGAATGTATCAGACAAAAAATGGAAGCACCATCAACGCAGATGTCAATGGTGCATTAAACATATTAAGAAAAAGTAAAGTTGTGTCTTTAGAAGGACTATACTATAGAGGCGAAGTGGACACGCCAATGCGAATAAGGATTTCCTAAGAAA
>JAUNDJ010000150.1 GCA_030526175.1 Bacillota bacterium | reverse complement strand
TATCATATTTTCTGAAAAAAAACTGCTGACAATTTAATTTGTCAACAGTCTGAGAACACGAGAGTGTTCTTTTTTCTTTTTGAATAAAAAAAAGCCAACTTCCTAATGGAGGACAGTTGGTTCGTTCATCATTTCGAGTTCTTCTTGAATATACTCTTCTAAAGCTTTTAAGAATTCTTCATCCACTTCCTTATCTCCTAGCTTTAGTGTGTCTACGCTTGGATCCATCATAAGACGGATTTTTGGGATTTGTAAGATTGTATCCGATCCTACTTTTTTTTGTAGTTTTTCAAGTTGTTCAAGAATTGGTTCTGCAAACTCTTTTAATAATTTTTCATCTACCATACCCCTATTATAATAAATTTTTAAAACTTTACAACTTTGTTTGAAATTTGTGAAATAGTTTGATAAACTTAGCGTAGTTTTACTGTGAAAAAGATAAGTAGAGTTGTGCTATGGACAAGTAGAGAAAAAGTGGTTGGTGAAAACTTTTCGAAAACACAATTTGAAGCTACTTTGGAGTGAAAATCGTATTTCGGCGATAACGATATTAGAGGGCTATTCATCATTTGAATAGAACTAGGATGGTACCGCGTATCTATTTACGTTCCTAGAAATAGGAGCGTTTTTTTATTGGGAGGAAAGATATGAAACAATTAACGGGAAATCAAGTTCGTCAAATGTTCTTAGATTATTTTGAAGGGAAAGGACATATGATTGAACCAGGAGCTAGCTTAGTTCCAAACAACGATCCAACTTTATTATGGATCAATGCCGGGGTTGCAGCGTTAAAAAAATATTTTGATGGTTCTGAAAAACCTCGTTGTAACAGAATTGCGAATGCACAAAAAAGTATTCGAACAAATGACATTGAAAATGTAGGGAAAACAGCACGTCACCACACTTTCTTTGAAATGTTAGGAAACTTCTCAATTGGGGATTATTTTAAAGAAGAAGCGATTCCTTTCGCATGGGAATTCTTAACTAGCGAAGAATGGATGGGAATTGATAAAGAAAAATTATATATCACAGTTTATAAAGACGATGAAGATGCATATCGTATTTGGACTGAAAAATGTCTTGTAGACCCTGCTCACATTTTAAAAACAGAAGGTAACTTCTGGGAAATCGGAAAAGGTCCAGGTGGGCCTGACAGCGAAATCTTCTTTGACCGTGGTGAAAAATATGATCCAGAAGGTTTAGGAGAAAGAGCTTTCTTCGAAGAATTAGAAAACGATCGTTATATTGAAGTATGGAACGTAGTATTCTCACAATATGACTGTGATCCTGAAAATTTAGATCGTAAAGATTATAAAGAATTACCTCAAAAGAACATTGATACAGGAATGGGTCTTGAGCGTTTAGTTGCCTTAATCCAAGATGGAGAAACAAACTTTGATACAGACCTTTTCTTACCAATCATTCGTGCTACAGAAGCAATGGCAAAAAATCCTTATGCTGATGAATTCAAAATGGCATACCGTGTTATTGCGGACCACGTTCGTACAATTACTTTTGCTTTGAGCGATGGAGCAAACTTCTCTAACTCAGGTCGTGTATTACGTCGTGCTGCTCGTTTTGGATTAAAGTTAGGTTTAGACGAACCATTCTTATATAAATTAGTGCCTGTTGTAGCAGACAATATGAAAGATTTCTACCCTTATTTACAAAAACACGTAGAATTCAACCAAAAATTAATCAAAATTGAAGAAGAAACTTTCCGTAAAACTTTAAAAAATGGACAAGCATTATTGGATGAAGAAATGGCTAAAGCCAAAGATTCAAAATTAAGTGGAGAAGTTGTTTTCAAATTATATGATACATATGGATTCCCATTTGAATTAACACAAGAAATTGCGGAAGAAAAAGGAATTGTTGTTGAACGTGCTGAATTTGATGCCGAAATGACAAAACAAAAAGAACGTGCTCGTGCGGCTCGTAACACAAAAGAAAGTTTCGCAACACAAAACGAAGCGTTGATGAACTTTACAGAAGCTAGTGAATTCGTTGGTTACGATGTATTGGCTTGTGAAGGAAAAATCATTGCGCTTATGAAAGATGGAGCTATGGTCGATTCTTTAAGCGATGCTGGACAAGTCATTTTAGATAAAACTTGTTTCTATGCAGAAAGCGGAGGACAAGTGGCTGATAGTGGTGAAGTGACTGGAGAAGGAATTGTAGCTAAAGTTGTCGATGTTCAAAAATCTCCAAACAAACAAAATATCCTTTCGGTAGAAATCGAATCGGGTATCTTAGAAGTGGGTATGACATTAGCTCAAAATGTGGATACAAAAAAACGTACGCAAATCCAAGCAAACCACTCTTGTACACACTTGTTACAATCGGCTTTAAAACAAGTTGTTGGAGAACACATTCACCAAGCTGGATCTTATGTTTGTGATGAATACTTACGTTTTGACTTTAACCACTTTGAAAAAGTAACAAATGATCAATTGGCACAAGTCGAAGCTATCGTTAACCAATTCATTAGTGGTGCGTATCCTGTAAAAAAAGAAGTAATGGCTATTGAAGAAGCAAAGAAAACTGGAGCAACTGCCTTATTTAATGAAAAATACGGGGATACAGTACGTGTAGTTACTATGGGAGATGTTTCAAAAGAATTCTGTGGTGGTACACACGTTAATAATACTAGTGAAATTGGAATTTGTAAGATCATTAGCGAAGAATCAATTGGTTCTGATTCTCGTCGTATTACTGCAAAAACTGGATATGCAGCATATCAAGAATTTGCAGCACAAACAAAAATGTTGGAAAATATCGCTGTAAGTGCTAAAGCAAAAGGTATCAAAAATATCGACCAAAAAGTAGATGCAGTATACGATCAAATGAAAGCTATGCAAAAAGAAATTGATGCATTGAAAAATCAAATCTTCGCGCTTAAATCAAAAGACTGGGCTAGTGAAGCAGTAGAAATGAATGGTCGTAAAGTGTTGATCAAACAAGTGTCTGGTATGGATGCTAACGCTTTAAAAGACATTGTAAAAAATCTTAAATCAGAAGACGAAAACATTGTTTGCTTCTTCGCAAATGTAAGTGGAGAAAAAATTGTCTTTGTAGCTGGAGCAGGTAAACAAGCTATCGCAAGCGGAATCCGTTCTGGTGATTTAGTGAAAAAAGCAGCTCAAATCTGTGCTGGAAATGGTGGAGGAAAACCAGATCTTGCACAAGCTGGAGGAAAAGACGTTTCTAAATTGGAAGAAGCCATTCAAGCAATTAAAGAAATTTTAGCGTAAATGCCGTTTATCTTAAAACAGCAGAATACTCCAGCTTCTATAAGCTGGAGATGAATGCGT